>CAZHWB010000046.1:0-10589 GCA_964536105.1 uncultured Aquificales bacterium
GTTAACTATATTTTTCAATTCATTATCTAAATTTTCATCTTCTTTAATCAAACTATCTAAATAATCTTTTGTAATTTCTTCAGCAATTTTGTTTAAATAGCCACTAAAAAATAAATCTAACATTCTACTTAAAGTTGCTATTCGAGAAATAGTGTAGATACTTTCATTTTTATCTTTTGTTTCGTGTGTTCTAAGGCCATCGCTTAAAATTAAACCTAAATTGTCAACATCGGCTCTGAAAAATCCTAACTTTTTATCTCCTTTTGCAAACTTTACTAAAATCTCAAAAGGTAAAACATTATCTTCTTTAATGGAGTTCTTTATTTCTTCATCAGCTACCTGTTTAAAAATATTTTTATTTTCAGAGTTTATCAGCGGGACTGTATTTCCCAGGAATTTAAAGCCATTAACAAAATCATTAAATTTTGTAGAATTTAGAACTAAAATTTCATTTAAACCTTTTTCTTTTGCCTTAAATATAATTTCTTTTGATGTTTTATCAGGTTCATCAAATAAATAGACCTTTCCAAATTGGTCCAGATCAATATCAGGTTTTAAATATAAATCTGCTGTTGAAAATCCTACATATTTGATTTTTGGTATTTTATTTCCGATGTTTTGTGAAAGATTACACCATTTACAAATAATTACTTTATCTTTGTTTTTTTCTACTGGTATAGATTTACAAGATGGACAGGTATCTTTTTTTGATGCTTCTTCTAAAGTTTCTAACTCCTCAAATATAAGTTCTCCAATTTTTTGTTTTTTCTTTTTATCAAGTTCTACTTGCAAAGCTTCAACTTGATTTAAGAAACCGTTAGATGTTTTGAATTCTTTTCCTTTGAAGCTTGTATAAGCTAACACGAAGTTTAAATCTAAATGGAATTCTTTAAATAAAAAGTTATTTATTTCTTTTTCTATTTGAATTAAATTTTCTAAGTTTTCTTTTGTATTTCCAATCAATAGTTGAAATTTTCCACCACCTATATATAAGGCATTTGTTAATGGGTATCCAAGTTTATCAAGAATATATCTTGCAAATATTTCTGATATCATTGATAAAAAGAAAGATCTTCCCCTTAAAGCTTTTGCAATAGAGAATTCAGCCTCGCTTGTTTCGCTAGATTTATAAATGTTAAATAAAAACTTCTGTATTCCTCCTATATCTCCTTCTATTAATAGAAAAACTTCCTCTTCATCAAAAGTCTGTATTGAGTTTTTGTTTGTTTTTATAATACCCTTTTCAATAGAATAATCGTATAAAGAAGTTGCAATAGCAGATAAAACTCTTGAATGGTCAAATAAAGAAATATCAGGATAAAGATTGTTTTTATCACTTTGAGAGTATATAGATGCTGGAACAGACCAAAAATATTTTTGTAATAGATAATAAGAAAAATTAAAAAAACTTTCTAGTGAATTTATGTTTTTTTCTGCATAATTTTTAAACTCATTTTCAAAATTATTAAATAGTTGATACTCTTTTTCTAAAACTTTCTCTATATCTTTTTGATTAGTATAATTGATTTTATTGTTTTCTATAGAGCCTGATAAAATTTCTGGAAAAATTACACTTTTTTCTAACTCTAAAATAGAAGGTTTATATATCCCAAACTTTTTTTTCTCAAGTTTATTTTTTGCGTCAGAAATATTAAAGTTAATTCTTTCAAAAACTGAGTGCAGAATATTTAGTTCATCTTTTAGTATTCTTTCCTCATCATGAGTAGAAGAATATAAATCAGCAATTTGAATAATTCTACTTTCTAATTCTTCAGTTGGATTGTGATGTTTAGCTCCCCAATTTATAAGTTTTTCTGTTAATCCATTTTCTATTTTTTCAAATATATATCTATTTTTTTCTATCCATTTAGCTGATAAAACAGCATTAGAATAACCAAACTTTTTTTCTTCTTTTGTTGTTGTTTGACCTGTTGCCCTTTGATAAAACTTTCCTATATCGCGAAATAAACCGGCTAAAGCTATTATGTATTTTTTCTTCTTTTTGTTCATATTTTATTTCCTCCCCCTTTTCTATTTTAATTAATAACATTATAAGTTTATTTTTGTCAATATTTTTTACAGCGCTGTAAAATCAGAAAAAAAGTGTAAAAAGAAGAAAAAACCCGCGCAAAGCAGGTTTCACAGAGTTTTATATTGTTCTTATCTTTCTGTTTCTGTATGCTAAAAGAATGATTGTTCCGACTATCCCGACTGCCCAGTAAACCCATGTTGGTATAGGAACTGGATCTCCCGATGCGTATGAGTGCAAGCCTGATAGATAGAAATTAACACCGAAGTATGTCATTATCACCGAAGCATAAGCGAGAACAGAGGCCACAGCGAAGGAGTAGGTTGAGTATATTTTAGGAACGAATCTCATGTGAACTACAGCTGTATAAACAAGAATTGTTACCAAAGCCCAGACTTCTTTAGGATCCCATCCCCAGTATCTTCCCCAGCTCTCATTTGCCCATACTCCCCCAAGGAAGTTTCCTACTGTTATAAGGGCAAGACCAATAATCATAGACATCTCATTTATTCTTGTTGCTTCCAGTATTGATAATTCTATCTGTTTTTGTTTTTCATCCTGAACTTTTGGATTTCTTATAATAAACAAAATAAGTGTTATAAATCCTAAAAGGGCGGATAAACCTAAAAATCCATAACTTGCTGTTATTACAGAAACGTGGATAGCAAGCCAGTAGGATTTTAAAACAGGAACAATATTTGTGATTTGGGGATCCATCCAGCTTAAATGGGCTACAAAAAGTGTTAATCCGGCTAAAATTCCTGTAGATGCAACGGCAAAAGGAGACTGCCTTGCAAACAGTATACCTGCAAATATAATAGTCCAGGCTATATAAACAAGAGATTCATATCCATTACTCCATGGGTAATGTCCAGATACATATCCCCTTAGTATAAGATTAAAGGTGTGGGCTAAAAATCCTAAAACCAAAATGCCAAGAACAATTCTTGTAGGCCATGTTAGATTTAGGGAAGGTTTTATTAGTTTTGCAAATATTAAAACAAGTAAAGCTAAACCAGCAAAAAGATACACAGGAATAAGTCTTTCAAAGAGGTTAAGTTTATTGTAAAGGATCTCTGCTTTTATTTTGTTTTCAGGAGGATATATTTCTGCTCCTTTTGTTTTTTGGTAGTTTCTTATTTCTTCAATAGCCTTATTTGCCTCTTTCCAGTCATTTGTTTCTATTCCTTTATCTATACCGCTGAAAAAATCTATAAGAAGTTTTCTTATCTTTTCCCTGTCTTTTTCTGGAAATTTTTCAACTGCAAAACGGGGGGCATACCATGTGTGATTGGGATCTCCTTCCAAAGGAAATATCCTAAATATTTCCCCTGTATAAACCATATAAGCTATGTTTATCCTTTCATCTACCTTTAAAAGTTCTTTATCCAGTTTGTTTCTAACAGCCGGTCTTTTTCTTCTTGCCCTTTCTACAGCCTCTGCAAGTTTGTAATTTCCATTCCCATCAAAGGCATTTATAAATGCAAAATATTTTGCGTCAGGGTCTATTCCTAAAAGCTTTTTTATAGCTGGATGATTTACCTTTATCATCGGTATAAGCTGCCAGTACCTTGGTTTTGAGAGCATGCCTAAGATGATCTGGTTGTGATTAAGACCGTAAAACTCCCTTTTCCTTGAAATTTTATTTAGAACATCTATAGCTAGGGTATCTATAGGTTCAAGCCTTCCTGCTGATGTCTGTACGATCAGGGTTCCAAAATTATCGGCTGTACTTTTGTCTATCTTTTTAACTATTTCTACGATCTGTTTTACATCTGGCATTTTAGGGTGTGGCTGATTTGTTTCCTGGGCCAGGGTTTTACCACTTATAAGACCAGTAAAAATAACAATAAGGGGAATGATAGCTATTGTTTTTTTATCTAAAAATCTCATCCTTGCTAACCTGCCGAATCTACTGTATGGGTTGAATATATTTAAAAGCAGACCAAGGGCTAAAAGGGTGTAACCTATATATGTAGGGATTTTCCCGGGGTCGTGGTTTACAGAAAGAACTGTTCCTTTTTCATCTGGATCATAGGATGCCTGGAAAAATCTGTAGCCGCCGTAATCTAAAGTATGGTTCATATATATTCTATAGGGCATTTCTACATTATTCTTTTTATCTATAACAACAACTTTACTTTCATAGGAAGATGGCTGCATAGAACCTGGATACCTTTCTACTATAAAGTCTTTTAAATAAATACTAAAGGGAAGTTTTATTATCTTTGCTCCCCATTCCAGGGTTATTTTTGTTCCATCT
This sequence comes from uncultured Aquificales bacterium, assembly GCA_964536105.1. GTDB lineage: Bacteria > Aquificota > Aquificia > Aquificales > Hydrogenothermaceae > JAADDV01. Next base: position 4,293 of record CAZHWB010000046.1, read on the forward strand.
ATCTGTATCTCTTCAGGAATTCCCTGTGTCCGCATACCTCCGCCAAGAAGAGTAACTTCTTTTTTCTTTCCATCAAAATCTACTTCAACTTTTACAGCAGACCAGGAAGTATTTTGAACCATATTTTTAGATTTTCCTTCATCTTTTACAATTTTTACCGTTCCTTTTTGAAGAATTGTTCTAGGGACTATACGGGTATTCCCCACGATGTACATTTTACCCTTTTCAAAGGGATGTACTGTGTTTGCCTCATAAACCCCTGAAGACTGGTCAGACATGTTAAAAAATTGAACAGGGTGATTTGATATAAAGAAAAATTTCCCATTTTTTTCTGTGATTATAATGAATGGCTTATCTGTTTTAACACGTGCATTTAATGAAACCACCACAGAACCTAAATCAAAGGCCTTTCCTTCCTCAAGGAAAAATGTGTCTGGTGTTGAGTTGGAGGTCATTGCTACAAGCTCTATAATAGGCTTTCCATTAGGATCCTCTACAGCTTTTTTTATAACCTTTGGAAGATATTCTTTAAATTTTACTGTAAGGGGTTTTCCATCAACATTTAAAGATACCTCAAAACCATTTCCACCTAATCCAGACATATAAACCTTTTTCTCTGCATAATACTCTTTACCGTCTTTTTCTGCCTTTACCTGTATATATGCATCAGAGGAAACAAGCTCGTTATTCGCCGTTCCCTCCCTTATATGTAAAGTCCCTTCATAACCAAAGTACCTTGTTAATGCTGCTCCTAAAAAGATAAGTAAAAAGGATATATGGAACATAAAAGCCGGAAGCTTTTTAGGTTTCCACATTTTGTACTTGAATATGTTTCCAACAAGATTGATCCCTAAGAGTATCCATAAAACTTCAAACCATTTAGCCCCATAAACAAGAGCCCAGGCGGTTTCTGTTCCAAAATCATTTTCAATAAATGTTGCTACGCCTATAGAGAAGGCAAAAATAAGAATAAGAAGTAGCATAAATTCCATAGATATCAAGAGGTTCCATATTTTTTTTAGAACAACCATTCTACCGTCCCTTTATATAATTTTTTTGAAAAACAAGCTATAGCCCTTTCTAAACTTATCAATAGGTTGTGAAAACCAGATGAAATATGTTGTATTTTCAGTGTATAAAATCTTTTAAACATTTTTTAATAAACCATCCCAGCAGAACTCACAATGTCTGTAAGATTTTAATCCCCTTCTTTTTATTTCCCCTACAGCCTCTTCTTCTGTTTTAAAATCTGAAAAATCCTCCATCTTTTCAAATCTACAGGCTTTAGGCTGCTGCTTTAAAATCCTGTGTATTCTTATATGTTTATCCACATAAAAAGGTTCTATTTTCCAGTTTACCCTGTATCCCATTTCAGCCTCTCTTTACTTTTCTTTTTTCTAAAGAAGAGTAAATAAACAACACCAAGAATAAAAATTGTAATACCACCAACCTGAACCCACGCCCCAAGAAGGAGGAGTTTGTGGAGTAAATCGTTATGTTTTTCTTTTGTTATTTTTATGTTGGCTTTTTCTTTTATATGGGTAAGAATACTGACTGCAAGATCCTGGGAGGGTATTTCTTGATGACAGGATAAGCAAACCCCCCTTCTGTCAAGTTTACTTCTTTCCTGGTTGTTTAATGGTCTTGAAAGGCTTAAATGGTGGCCAACTGTTTGCAGTTGTTTACCATCTTCTGTTACAAACCTGGACCAGTCGTGATTTAGTTCAGGGATGCTGTTTATCTGGACTTTAAATATTTTGGGTAGTATTTTACCGTCGGCTGTTGATAGATCAACAATATACGGTTTTGAAGGATTTTCATATATTTTTCCCTCCTCTATGCCGTAACCCATAGACACAGGATTTGTATGACAGCTTTCACACTTTCTTGATTCTTTCTGAACAGTATGGGGATGAACAGGGGAAATATCTATAGCTTTTTGTCCTTCAGCCCCTGCACCTTCCACATCAGGAATTCTAAAAATGTGATTTAAAAGAAGAGGCTTTCCGTTTTTTCCTATTACTGTTACTGTTGTTTGGCATCCTGGAATAGCAGGGGATATTCTCCCTTCTCCATTCTGGACAAGGGGAGGATTTTCCCATCTTAAATAAGAGCGGGTTTCCTCTACTTTTCCATCTATAAGATAATTTTTTAGTTCTCCCCTTGCATCGGCAGTTAATCCATGTTTGTCAACGGCATTTCCCATTGCTATCCAGTCTGGATGTTTGTAATCTTTTGAATAATCAATTTTTATATGACAGCCGTAGCACTGCGGAGCCCATGTTGCGTGGCAGGTATAACATTCCATCCTATCTATATGTTTTTTTATATAAACCATTGCCACTATTCCTTCCTCGTCAATATCCCCTTCCTTTACCAGTTTTTTTAGGGGTTTAAGTTTTATATCTTTTCCCCCTGCTGTATGAACTATTACATAATCCCCATCTTTTACAACATTTCCAAAAGGATTTCCCCTTGCCGTAAGAAGGTATCCGTCCTTTGGTTCATAAATTTTTCCTTTTTTCAGGTATTCAGGGAGTGTTTTTACAAGACCCCTTGGTTTGCCTTCCTTTGGTTTTTCTTCATACTCATCTGAGTATCCTATAGGAAGCTCCCATGGATATTTATCTGGAGTTCCATGGCAGTCCTGACATTCAATTTCAACAGGTGCAAGGGTTGTTCCTGTAAGATAACCATCACCGTGGACATCTATAGAAGTATGGCAGTCCTGACACAGCATCCCTTTTTTCAAATGGACATCTGCCTTAAGGTGAAGGTAATGTTTTGTATGGAGTTTTGGCTGATCTGATCCATCTTCTAAAAATGGAGATTTGTAAGCTGTTTCCATTAATCCCTGAAAAGATGTTCCTATTCTTTTACCTCTATCATGGCACGTTGTGCAGGTTTCTACAGGTATGCCTGAGTATTCAATTCCATGAATTTTTACTTTTGTATCTCTTGTTCCTTGAATAGAGTGAACTAAGAGATGTCCCCTTTCATTTTTTGGGATTGTAGGATCATTTCCTTCGTAAAATCCTTCATTTGAGTAAGGGATATGACAGGAGGAACAGCCCATTCCCCTATAGTCTCCCCTTTTTTGCCTTCCTTTTACCCCTGTATGACATCTTAAACATTCCTGTCTCAGATAGGTATAGGCGGCAAGCTGGGGATTTTTTTCAACCTCTTCCGCTGTAGGGGCTTCAGGTAGAGGTTCCATTTTTTCAGGGAAAACCTGGGGTTCTTTTTCTTTGAGTTTTTTCATATAGCTGTTATAAATATCGGTTCCCATCTTTTTATGGATATCATTTTCCTGGGTGGCGTAGTTTCCTATCCTGTGCATGTACCCTTCTAATCCTCCAAATCCCCATAATGTTCCCTGTATCTTCCCTGCTTCTGTAAACATTAAAGATGTTTTTTGGGCTTTAACCTGTTCCTCATGGCACATTCCACAGGTATATTGGTTTATCCAGGGGGAACCAGGGTCAGGATAAAAATTCTGGGGACCTTTCACCTTTTTACCATTTATTTTTATCCCCTCTAAGAAAGCTTTAATACTGCCTTTGTGGGCGGTTTCTTTTCTTTTTCCTTCTGGGTTTCCCCCGTGGCATACTATACAGTCATTTTTGGGATATCCTGCTTTTTCTGATACTTTCATTATTTCTTTCATCATATCTGAAGAGTAGGGTCTTATAGGCTCTATTCCCTCGTGGCATTTTAAGCAGTTATTTTCTGTTTTTGCAGGGGCTAAACCTACAACAGCAAGAATTAGAAAGATTAAAATTTTTACCATAAAGCTCTCCAGCTATCCTTTTTAAACAGATTTGATTATATAACATTTAGTATTTTGATTTTATGCGAAAAAATAGAAAATATATTTCTATAGTTTTTATTCTTGATAGTTATCATACCTGTTTGCTGGGCAAATTTGTAGAATATCAAAAAATCTTTTAACAAGAATGGAGAGAGAATGTTTTATGTATCAAGGGTAACTCCTTTATTTTTCTTCCTTGCTTTTATTGATCTTTTATTTGCTGTTTCTTCAAGATTTTTAGGATATGATCACGTAGATCTTGCTTTAATAGCTGTTTTTGGTTTTGTACTCCATTCTTTAATAGGGGCAATATATCAGATAATTCCAAATTCCCAGCAGACAGCTTTAAAATACCCCCAGGTTTCTTATTTTGTATTTCTTTTAAGTGTTATCTCTTCTATTGGAATGTATTTAAAACAATTTGAGTTTTCTTCAGTTGTATCTTTTGTTTCTGTTGTTATTTTTACGGTTCATGTTTCAACGATCTTAAGAAATATAAAACCAATCACCGTAAGATTTTTGATAGTTTCCCTTATTTATATGAATATTGCATCTATGCTTTTCTTTTTAGCTGGATTTACAGGAAATATCCTTTACCAGACAGCAATTCATACATTAACTATTGGTTCTATGCTTAATGCTATTCTTGGTGTTCAGCTGGCCTGGATACCTATGCTTTTGATGCATACTTTAAATATTAGATTTGCAGATATATTTTTCTATGCGCATCAGTTATCTACTTTGTTTCTCTTTGTTGCATTTTATAATTTTGATTATCGGCTTATTATGTTTGCAGGGATTTTTGAGTTTTTAGTTTTGCTGTTGTTCTTGTATATTGTAGGAAAAGCTGTAAAATCCCATACTCTTGGAAAATTACCTTACGTAATAAAGTTTTTCTTAGGGGGAATTTTATTCCTTATTTTTGGGGTTTTAATGGGAATACATCTTTCCGGCAGTAAGATGCTTCAGTTTATAGAGGTTCACCTGGATGCTATGGTTTTAGGATTTGGAGGGTTAACGATATTTGGAGCTATGCTTCATTTAATGCCCCGTGTTGTATGGAATATGGTTTATATCAAAAAAGCCCAGAGTGGTAAGCAAGTACCCAATGTTTTCCAGATAATAAACGAAAAGGAAGCTAATATATCTTTTTATCTTTTATTTATTGGTGCTGCTTTGGCTGTTATTTTTGAGTTTTTACAGAAAAGGGAAGTAGCTTCTATTTTTTATGCTGTCTCTTCTATTTACTTTTTTTATATACTGTTTTGGAAAATGTTTAGATTTTACAAGATGTAAAAGTTCTTCAAATTTTTATGTAAAGTTTATTCATATTTTGTAAAAACAGTTAACAAAAACCGTCTTTTTCTTTTTTTTATTCTCTATTTTTTGTCTTTTTTTTCAACATCTAAAAAAAATGGCAGCAAACTTGATACCTAAGTATCTATGATGGAAAAGAAAAGTATTTTATTCGGCTTTTATAAAGGTTTAGGGGATTTTATCTCTGATTCCTATATTATGGAGGTGTTTATAAGAAATGGTTTTCACGTTTCTGTTGTGGTTTCCCATTGGTTCTACGACCTTGCAAGATTTATGCTTCCTCTGGCAGATATAATTCCTTACAAATCAAGTAAAGATATTGTAGATATAGATTACGACTATGGATACATATTCCTTACGCCAAACTACTTACATCCTGCTTCCTTAGAAAAAAGGGCGTTATGGCTGTATTTGTCAAAACTTTTTATTGTTAAATCAAAGACAGACGCTAAAATAATTCATCCTTCTTTAAAAGATTTGTTTTTCCATTATTTCCAACTGAAAAAAACCTTCTTAGATGAGCATTTTTATCTAATGAGCCTTTATCTTATAAGGAAATACTTTCCACATATGACTTTTAGACCGCTCGCCTGGAATACATCCTCTAAACCTAAAATCAGTAGAATTGTCGTTTTTCCTTTTTCTGGAAATGAAAAAAAGGATTATCCTATTCACAACTACATTTTTCTCTTGAGGAAATTAAAAGAAGAGGGAATTAAGGATATTGATATCCTTGTAACACAAAAGGATATCCCTAAGGTAAAAAGTTTGGAAAAGGAGTTCTCAGTTAAATCTATGTCCCTTGTTGATCTTGCTAAGTATTTCAAAAAAACAGATCTGATTATATCCGGGGATACAGGACCGGCCCATCTAGCTGCTTACTATAGTGGAAATGTTGTTGTTCTATATGGATATACAAAACCTGAAAAATATAAGCCATTAGGAGAAGGAAAAATCCTGACGCTAAAATCAGAAACAGGAAAAGTAGGTGATATATCACATAAGGAGATTTTTAAAAGTATTAAGGAAAATTTTGTTTTAAGGGGGAGAGAAAAAGATGGAGAACACAATGTTATCTATCTGTATTCCAACGTATAACAGGGCATCTTTACTTGAAAAGGGTATTAGAATTTTCTTACCTGAGGCAAAGGAGCTTGGTATTCCTATAT
>CAZHWB010000047.1:0-7580 GCA_964536105.1 uncultured Aquificales bacterium
TGCAATCTCTAATGATTTGCCAGGGTTGGGTTTTGTCTGAACTAAGTGGGTTAGAAAGTCTGGAACTGGAGCGGGTGCTGTCTGGTCAAGCTCTACTTGTTTTGTCTGAACTAAGTGGGATAGAAAGAGAATTTTTAATTAAATTAAGTTTAAAATTTTAATGATCATAGAAAATTATAAAAATTGATAAATAATGAGCGTTATAGAGAGATTAATGCAGTTTTTAATAGTGTTGCCTCTTTTTCTCTTTTTTGTTCTTTTTGCTGTTATTTCAAAAAATGATATATGCTTGTTGAATTTTATTGATTTTTTTGCGAACCTTTGTAAAAATTTCCTTTCATGCAAAATTTTTATGTCCATATTGATTTTTTTAATTCTAATTTTTGTCAAACATAAAAGATCCCCTGAAAAATCAGTATCTTTAGTCATACAAGATTTGCTTTCTGCTAAACTAGGAAAAATATATGGAATTCTAGGAGTAATTTTTATCTTATCTCAAATAGCGTGGTTTGCTGATTCTTTATTTGCGGTATCTTTAGATAACAAAAAAAGATCACTTTTTATCTTGATTGAATGGTTAGGGCAGTCTTTTGTTATTTTTCTAAATCTTATTTCTTTTGGCTTGGTGTTTTTATTGTTTTATCCTAAAAAAACTTTAAAAAAACGAAGTAATGGGGAGTTAGAAAAAAGAAAGATTCTTATTATGGGACTTTCTTATTTCAGTCATTTTCAAAATATAGATAAAGAAAATCTAATTAAAATACTAAAATCCAGTGATTTAGACAAAGAAATATTAAAAGTTCCTTTAAAAAGCGGAAGCAATATTCCATTAAACTGGCAACTTCCATTAAGGAGTATAAAATTCCACAGTGAAAATCTGGAAAAGATCTATTTATTGGTCAGTGAAAAATCTGGAGAAAAAGAACACTTTAATCTTTTTCTAGAATGTTTAAAAGCTGTTGATATAGATATTTCTAAAATAGAAAAATCAAAACCTGTTGATTTTGATGATACCGATAAAATATTTGATGAATTGTCAGAAATCCTAAAAAAGATAAAAAGAAAGCAATATAAAGACAAAGATATTTCTGTTAATATCAGCGGTGGGACTTCTGCATTAACATTGTGTTTAACATTGTTTGCTTTAGAAGAAGATAGACAAATAGAGTATTTTACTCAATACGAAAAACCTGCGAAGCTTAAAAGATTTAATATTTCTAAGGAAGATGCAATTTTGTTTTTAAAAAGCTTGGCACTAAAGACATAAAATTTTTGAAAAGACCCCCGGAAAGGGGTCTTTTGTTTTATTTTATAGCTTTTAAAGCCTCTTCTACAGCATCACCTATTGTTGAGATATTTTTAACAGTTACAGCGCCTGCAGCTTCTAAAGCTTTGTATTTTTCTTCTGCTGTACCTTTTCCTCCTGCAATAATAGCCCCTGCGTGTCCCATTCTTTTTCCTGGAGGAGCTGTTACACCAGCTATGTAAGCAACAACAGGCTTTGTAACGTGGGATTTAATAAACTCTGCTGCTTCTTCTTCTGCTGTTCCTCCAATTTCTCCAATCATCACGATGGCCTCTGTCTCAGGATCATTCTGGAACCATTCTAAAACATCGGAGAAAACAGTTCCAGGGACAGGGTCTCCTCCAATTCCAATAACTGTTGACTGTCCAATTCCTTTATTTGAAAGCTGGAAGGCAGCTTCATAAGTAAGGGTTCCTGATCTTGAAACAATACCAACATTTCCTTTTTTGAATATATGTCCTGGCATAATTCCGATTTTTGCTTCCTCTGGAGTAATTACCCCAGGACAGTTTGGTCCTATAAGAACTGTATCAGGATAGTATGTTTTTATGTAATTTTTAACAGGTATCATATCGTTTACAGGTATTCCTTCTGTAATACAGATTACAGTTTTTATACCAGCATCAACCGCTTCTAAAATTGCATCTGCTGCGAATGGAGGAGGAACAAATATAAGAGAACAGTCTGCACCTGTGTTATCAACTGCTTCCCTTACAGAATCAAAAACAGGAATACCTTCTACTTCCTGGCCACCTTTCCCTGGAGTAACACCACCTACAACCTGGGTACCGTAAGCTTTACATTGTGTTGCGTGGAATGAACCTTCTCTTCCTGTGATACCCTGAACAATAACCTTTGTATCTTTATTTACTAATACACTCATTTTTAACCTCCTTAGTTGTCTTTAACTTAAAAATTTTTAAAGGTTTAACCTGCTTTTTTTGCAAGTTCTACAGCTTTTACTGCACCTTCCCACATAGTGTCAGCTGGTATGAGGTCAAGACCGGATTCAGCGAGCATTTTCTTTCCAAGTTCTACGTTTGTTCCTTCCATTCTTACAACTATTGGAACGTGTGGTTTTACTTCTTTAGAAGCTTCTATAATTCCTTCCGCAAGTCTATCACATCTCAAAATTCCGCCAAATATGTTTATGAATATTGCTTTTACGTTTGGATCTGAAAGGATAATCTTAAATGCATTTGCTATCTGCTCTGCATTTGCAGAACCACCTACATCAAGGAAGTTTGCCGGTTCTCCACCAGCAAGTTTAATAGTGTCCATTGTTGCCATTGCAAGACCTGCTCCGTTAACCATGCAGGCAATATTTCCATCAAGTTTAATGTAGTTAAGGTTGTACTGTTTTGCCCTTACTTCAAGCTCTGATTCCTGGGTTGGGTCTTCCATCTCCATTATGTCAGGATGTCTAAATAAAGCGTTATCGTCAAAATCAACCTTTGCGTCAAGAACTACAACGTTTCCTTCCTTAGTTAAAACAAGTGGATTTATTTCAACCATGGAAGCATCTTCTTTCATATAAACTTCATAAAGCTTAACGAATATAGAAGCTACTTTGTTTATTAAATTTTTAGGAAATCCAAGCTTTAAAGCTATTTCCCTTGCCTGATAAGGCCTTAAACCTAAAAATGGGTCAATTACTTCAGTAATTATTGCCTCTGGATTTTTTGCGGCAACTTCTTCAATTTCCATTCCACCTTCTGCTGAAGCCATTATGATAAGCTTTGATTTACTTCTATCCAGTGTAATAGCTACGTAGTACTCTTTGTCTATATTTGTCCCTTCTTCTATGTAAACCCTGCTTACTGGAAGACCTTCTGGACCTGTCTGGAATGTTACAAGGGTTTTCCCCAGAAGCTCAGCTGCGTACTTTTGAACTTCATCAAGATTATGGGCAAGCTTAACACCTCCAGCTTTACCTCTTCCTCCTGCATGGATCTGGGCTTTCACAACAACAGGAAATCTGCCTATCTGTTGAGCAGCTTCTACTGCTTCCTCTACAGTAAAAGCAGGATATCCTTCAGGGACAGGCAGACCATATTTCCTAAAAACTTCTTTTGCCTGATGTTCGTGTACTTTCATGGGTTTCCTCCTGCTTATTTATTTAAAATAATTCTAAGTTTTTATCTTTTTGGGGAAATCTTTCTTCCCTTTTGTCTTTGTATCTGTATAAAAGCTCAAGTCTTTCTTTTATCAGGTTTTCATCGGATATTTTTAAAGAGGATAGTTTGTTTTCTGTCTTGAAGCGTTTTATAGTTTCTTCAAATGTTTCTTCCCTGTTAGAAAAGATATTTATGACCTTTGCTTTTACTTTTTCCCTGAATAAGAAACTTACGGCTATTCTATGGCAGTTGAAGGGTTCCTTCTCTGCACACATGATAAGGGTTTTTTCTTTTTTTGCTATTTTGTAAAGGGTATTTAAGCCTTCTTTTATTTTGGTGTCCTTGGGAAGATCAAATATAGATGTTACCCCTTCTTTAAAATGGTTTTTGAATATCAGACCGCCAATGTTTTCCCCTAAAAAAGTATGATTTATACCTTCTTTTTTTAGTTCTTTTTTAAAGGAGGGTTCATCGTACTGGGGGAACGTTTTTGAAAAAGGAAAGGTCCTTATATCTACAAGGTGTTTTATGTTAAGTTCCTTTAGCCTATATATAAGCTCTTCTTTTTTAAAAAAGTCTGAATATCCTACTGTGTATAAAACCAAAGGCTTACTTCCTCTATATGCAGTATGTTGGAAGTTTTGAAAGGTCTAATTTTCTGTATTTTTCTTCTAACTGCTGGAAAACGTCATTTCCGTAAATATCATTTGCCACGATAACAGGGAAATCCTCAAAATACAGCTTTCTTATAGCTTCAGGTCCCAGGTCCTCATAAGCTATCATTTCTACAGACTTTATATGTTTTGATAGTAAAGCTGCTGTTCCACCGTATGCAGCAAAATAAACAGCTTTGTATTTTTTTAAGGCTTCTTTTACAGGTTCACTTCTCCAGCCTTTTCCTATGGTTCCCTTTAGGCCAAGTTCATGGAGTTTAGGGGTATATTTGTCCATTCTTGAGGCTGTTGTTGGTCCTGCTGAACCTATAACCTGTCCAGGTTTTGGGGGAGTTGGTCCAACGTAGTAGATAACCTGTCCTTTTATGTCAAATGGGAGTTTACCTGTTTTTTCATACTCCTCCAGCATCCTTTTGTGGGCTGCATCTCTAGCGGTATAAACATAGCCAGATATTAAAACTCTATCCCCTGCTTTTAATGTTTCTATTATTTCATCTGTTAAAGGCGTTGTTATTCTTTTAACATCACTCATCTTCTCTTCCTCTTGTTGTTTATATTTCTATTTCCCTATGTCTTGCGGCGTGGCACTGTATGTTTACCGCCACAGGTAAAGAAGCTATATGAACAGGAGCTATCTCTATTTTTACATCAACAGCTGTTGTTGAACCTCCAAATCCTAAAGGTCCAACCCCTAATTTGTTAATTTCCTCTATAAGCTCCTCCTCAAGTTTAGCTATTCTTGGGTCTGGATGTCTTTCCCCAATATGTCTGAAAAGGGATTTTTTGGCTAAAACTGCAGAATAATCAAACGTTCCCCCTATCCCGACTCCAACAGTGAAAGGAGGGCATGCGTTCGGTCCTGCATTAGCAACAGTTTTTATAATAAAATTTTTTACTCCTTCCCAGCCGTCTGCAGGTTTTAGCATCATTTGCCTGCTTGTATTTTCTGAACCGCCTCCTTTGGCGGCAAACATTATTTTTATTTTTTCCCCAGGAACAATATCAAAATATATAAGTGCAGGGGTATTATCACCTGTGTTTTTTCTTTCTATTATAGGGTCGTATGCCAAAGAAGCCCTTAAATATCCTTCTTTAGTAGCTTCCCTTACGCCTTCATTTATTGCTTCTTTTATATTCCCTTCTATATGGACATCCTGACCTATTTCTACAAAAAATACAGGATATCCTGTATCCTGACAGTAGGCTACTTCTTCAGCTGCAGCAACTTCTGCATTTTTCAAAATAGTGTTAAGGATTTCCTTTCCTATAGGAGATTCTTCTGTTTTTTCTGCTTTTTTTATAGCCTCTATAAAATCCTCAGGTATGAAATACTCTGTATCCATAACAAGTTTTTTTACAGCTTCCTTTATCTCCTGCGCTTTTACAATTCTCATTTTTTACCCCATTTAATATTTTATATAAGACCTAGTTCTTTAATTCTTTCTATTCCAGATTTTACAGATTTCACAGAAGACTGCCAGAGGGCTTTTTCCTCTTCTGTAAAGTCCAGTTTTAAAATCTCTTCCACTCCATGGGCTCCCAGTTTAACCGGAACACCTATACAGGTATCTTCAGCTTCGTAATGTTTTGCTGCTTCTCCGTCTAAATAAACGGAACATGGAAGGATTTCCTTCTTATCTTTAAGGATAGCTTCTATCATCTCAACAACTGATGCTCCAGGGGCGTGGTATGCAGATGTTCCCATGTAGGATACTATTTCACCACCGCCAAATTTTGTTCTTTCTACAATCTCTTTTAATCTTTCCTCTGGAATGAGTTTTGTTAGAGGCTCTCCACCAACATTTGATACAGAAAGCAGTGGAACCATATCATCGCCGTGGCTTCCTAATACATAGGCGTTTATATTTTTTACTGAAACTTTTAATTCCATAGAAATAAATGCCTTAAATCTTGCTGTGTCTAATACCCCTGCCATTCCCATCACCCTGCTGGCAGGGAAGCCGGTAAGTTTAAAGGCTGCATATGTAAGGACATCAACAGGGTTAGAAACTACAATTACAATTGCATCTGGCGCATATTTGGCAATTCTCTCTGATATTGTTCTGATTATTCCAACATTTTTTGATAATAGGTCATCTCTGCTCATTCCAGGCCTTCTTGGAAATCCGGCTGTAACAACAACTATATCAGAACCTTCTAAAGGCTCATAACCTTCCCCATCAGGCGTTACAGTAAATCCCTCAACCTCTACATCACAGTCTATTGCTGCTGCCATCTGTTTTATATCAAGGGCTTTCCCCTTTACAATTTCATAAATTTTATCTCCGTCTTTTCTGGCAAGATCAAACATTCTGACATTTGCTATTTCCCTGATTGCAACCAGATTAGCCACATGCTCGCCTACATTTCCGGCACCAACTACTGAAACAACAGGTCTTTTGTATTCTCCCATGAAACGCCTCCAGATTATGATTTCCTTTGACTAAATTAGTCTATAATTATCAATAACCTTTGTCAAACAACGTTTGATTTTTAAGGACAAAAATGATTGAAACGGTGGAGGGGGAACAGGGAAGTCCCCCAGGGGTGCTATTTACAGGAGAGGAGGGTTTTTATGTATGTAAGACCTAAAATTTCCTGTATTTTGAAGATGATGAGCTGTTTTCCTTTTGAATAAGCTACAATTGCAGCATCTCCACCTACCAAAACGCTGTCCTTTGTCCATCCCATTTTTGTCATATATTTGTCAAAAAATCTAAGTAGTTTATTTGTTGATGCTTTTCCGATAAAAACTACATATCCCCTGTATATACCGTCATCTTCATAAATAACAGATAGATCTTCTTTTAGCTCAAAATTAACAGGGACAACAAATGTGTAGTTTCCAAATTTCTCAGTTTTTGGTTCTAAAACAGCAGGTTCTTTCATTTTGAGATTTTTGACGGTTTGGATCTGGGAACAGCCTGTTGAGATAACGCTAAAGCTGAATATAAATAAGCCCAGGAAGAAAACGGCTATCTTTTTCATACCCTCTCCTCTTTTAGGTAGTTTTAACATTATCATTTCGTCCTTTTAATGTTTATCTTTAATGGCATATCACTTGCATTTATATATCCCAAATAATCCTAACCCAGGGGGAGAAGCAATGGCTGCAATTTTTAAGAAGGATGGAAAGCACTTTATTAGATTTGTTGATAGTGAAGGATTTGAAAGGGTTATGGAGTTAAAAGAAGGAAGAAAATATCTGAAAAAGGAATTTGAAAAAAGAAAAAGGGAAATGATGTATTGTAAAAATAATTTACAAAAAACGCACATTATCAGCGCAAAAAAGTCAATTTTTTTTACAACACATAACAGCATGAAAGGTATGTTTTTAGGTGTGTGAACTACTCCGCCCTTACGGACGGAGCTACTGGTAGGGGATTGCCTCCCCACCCAGAAGACCCGCTTGGGATTCCTGCTTCAGCGAGGGATAGCTAATCCCCTCTTTTGAGGAGACCCCGCCAGTGCCCTCTCCACAGG
>CAZHWB010000048.1:0-42885 GCA_964536105.1 uncultured Aquificales bacterium
CCTAAAAATATTTTTCCTTTTGGAAAATTAAATATCATGAATCCAATAATAGCAGCTATATTGACTAAGATAATTGTGAGAATTTCAATATCTTTTTGCAGAAAAGAAACTATACCAAAGCTTGTCAAAATCATTAAAGAAATTCCTGAAGCAAGGCCATTAAAGCCATCTATAATATTTATTGCATTAATTGCTCCCACAATAGCAAAAATAGAGAATAAAACACTTACTATATATGGAAATTCTACAATCCTTATCTCTTTTACTACAGCTCCGATCAAAACTACTGCTAAGATTCCGGATAAAATTTGAAAAAACAGTCTTTTTTTAGGTGATAAACTTCTGTGAAAATCTTCCAGAATACCACTTAAAAATGCAGGAAAACCTGCTAAAACAAATTTTATTCCTAGGGGATTAGAAAATAAAACAATATTTGAAAGAAAAATTCCTATTCCCCCTGCCCTTGGTGTTGGGGTTTTATGGAACTTTTGGGGCTCTTTTGTATTAGCCTCATCAACAAAAAAGCCTTTTCTTTTAAAAAGGTATATAACAATAACCTGACTTATAAACGAGATTAAAAAAGCTGTTAAAATTATGAAAAACATTATATTATAATAACCTCTCTGAATGCTTTTATCACGGATATTTTATGCTTATATATGTAAAATATTTTAACAAGTTTAACATAAGAGGGTAAGATGGAAACTGTTATATTGGCAGGGGGAAGTGGAACAAGGCTATTTCCTTTATCAAGGGAGCATTTTCCAAAGCAGTTTTTAAGTATAGATGGTGCTTCTACATTTTTTCAAAGTACATTTACAAGAAGTTTAAAAGTCGTTGAACAAAATAAAGACAGTATTCATATAATAACTAATGATAAATACAGGTTTCTTATAAAAGATCAATTAGAAGATATAGGTTTTAAGGATTTTGAGAATATAATTCTTGAGCCTGTAGGAAGAAACACTGCTCCAGCTATTGCCCTTGCGGTTAAGTATCTAATGGAAATAAAAGGTGTAAAAGATGATGAGCTTGTTCTAGTTTTACCATCTGATCATATTATTTCCCCTGATTCTAAATTTGTAGAATACATAAATAAAGGAAAGAATATAGCCCAGAAAGGGTATATTGTTACTTTTGGAATAAGACCTAATAAACCTGAAACTGGTTATGGTTATATTGAATCAGCCCAGGAATTAGAAAATGGTGTGTTTATAGCGAAAAAATTTCATGAAAAGCCTGATCTGGAAACTGCAAAAAGGTATCTATTGGCAGGAAACTTTTTCTGGAACAGCGGTATATTTTTATTTTCTATAAAAACTATAGTAAAAGCTTTTGAACTCCTGGCGCCAGAAATTTATTCTTATTTAGAGAACTACTCTTATAAAGAACTGGTGATGTATTTTGGAGATATGCCAGATATATCTATTGATTATGCTGTAATGGAAAAAAGCTCTAATATCGCTGTTGTTCCAATGGATATAACATGGTCTGATATTGGATCCTGGGATAGTGTATATGAGCTTTTACCTAAAGATGAAAACTCTAATGTAAAAATAGGAAAAAATATAGTAGAAATAGACACACAAAACTCCCTTATATATACAAATGACAGGGTTATATCCACCATCGGAGTAAAGGATCTTATTATTGTTGATACAGATGATGTTTTACTTATCGCAGAAAAAGGAAGCAGTCAACGTGTAAGAGATGTTGTAAAGATTTTAAAAGAAAATGAAAATCTTAAGGAAAAAACAAAATTTCATACAACAGTTTACAGACCATGGGGAAGCTATACAGAATTAGAAACAGGGGAAAGGTACAGGATTAAAAGAATAACAGTGAAACCTGGAGGTATGCTGAGCCTTCAAATGCACTACCATAGAAGCGAACACTGGGTAGTAATAAAAGGTACTGCAAAAGTGGTTATAGAACAGAAAGATGGATCTTTAAAAGAGATTTTTGTGCATGAAAATGAAAGTATTTTTGTTCCTAAAACAACAAAGCATAGATTAATAAATCCAGGGAAAGTTCCTTTAGAAATTATAGAAGTCCAGGTAGGTGAATATGTAGAGGAAGATGATATTGTTAGATTTGATGATGTTTACAATAGAACTAATAATAAATGACGGGGGCATTTATGCGGACAGTAATAAGTGAAGATAAGATTAGAATGACCGGCGAAGAAGTAATAGAAGATATAGAAAGAAAAAAGGAAGAAGAGGATATACATTTTAATTTTGAGAATGTATATCCTAAAAATTTATGGTGGAAAAGACCTTTTGATATTTTATTTTCTGTATTTGCTATTATTGTAAGTATTCCTGTTATGCTTCCAATAGCTCTTGTTATAAAGCTTACAGATGGGGGAAGTGTGTTTTATAAGCATACACGGGTAGGTTATAGAGGAAGAAAATTTAAAGTTTTAAAGTTCAGAACAATGTATATGGATGCAGATAAAAAACTAAAGGAGATTCTAAGTAAGGACCCAGAGGCCCGTGAAGAGTGGGAAAAAACATTTAAATTAAAAAATGATCCCCGTATCACACCAATAGGTAGATTTTTAAGAAGTACTTCTTTAGATGAACTTCCCCAATTTTTCAATGTTTTAAAGGGAGATATGAGTGTTGTAGGTCCAAGGCCTGTTGTTGAAGAGGAACTAAGAAAGTACTATAGAGAAAAAGCTAAGATTTATGCTTCTGTGAAACCTGGTATTACAGGGTACTGGCAGGTAGAAGGAAGAAACGACGTTGGGAGCTATGAGGAACGGGTAAGAATGGACGAATGGTATGTAAAAAACCAGTCTTTTTGGCTGGATATAAAAATAATACTTAAGACAATAAAGGTTATATTTACAAGGAAAGGGGCGTACTAAATGAAAAAAATTTTTGTTACCGGGGGAGCTGGTTATATCGGCAGTCATGTAGTTAAAGCTTTAGGGGAAAAGGGGTTTGAGTTACTTGTTTATGATAATCTTTCAACAGGACATAAAGAGGCTGTTTTATACGGAAAACTGATTCAGGGGGACCTGGCTGATAAGGATTTTCTGTATAAAATTTTGGAAGAATATAAGCCTGATGCTGTTATGCATTTTGCTGCTTCAATAGAAGTTGCCGAGTCTGTAAAAAAACCCCTCAAATACTATAAAAATAACACGGCAAATACATTAAATCTTCTTGAGGCTATGAAAGACCTTGGAATAAAGAATTTTATCTTCTCTTCAACAGCTGCTGTATATGGAAATCCAAAGGAAATTCCTGTAAAAGAATCTGCCCCTTTAAGTCCTATAAATCCTTACGGCCAATCTAAAGCATTTGTTGAAGGAATTTTAAAGGATTTTGCATCAGCTGATAACAGCTTTAGATATGTGTCTTTAAGATACTTTAATGTTGCAGGTGCTGATCCAGAAGGAAGAATAGGGCAAAGCTATAAAAATGCAACGCACCTGATAACAAGGGCATTGAAGACAGCAAAAGGTGAATATGAAAAACTGTACATATTTGGAACAGACTATCCTACCCCTGATGGAACATGTATAAGGGATTTTATACATGTTGATGACCTTGCAGAGGCTCATGTTCTTGCTTTAAAGTATCTTTTAGAAGGTGGTAATAGTGATATATTTAACTGCGGCTACGGTCATGGGTATTCAGTAAAAGAAGTTGTAGAAACTGCGAAAAAGGTTACAGGTATTAATTTTCCAGTGGAAGAAACATATAGAAGAGAAGGGGATCCTGCTGTTCTGGTGGCTGATTCTTCAAGGCTAAAAGAAAAACTTGGATGGAAGCCTAAGTACGATGATTTAGAGTTTATCATTAAAACAGCCTGGAACTGGGAAAAAAATAAAAAATTTTAACTTGACAAAAAATTTTTTGGAGTATATATTATTGTTCCTCAAGGGCTCGTAGCTCAGTTGGTTAGAGCATCCGGCTCATAACCGGACGGTCGGAGGTTCGAGTCCTCCCGGGCCCACCATTTAAGTATTATGAAAATAAAAGATATTCTCAATGTAACAGGTGGAAAGCTTTTAAATCCGTCAGATAGATTTACAGATCAGGAAATCTCATCTTTTGTTATTGACAGTAGAAAATCCAAAAAAGGATCTTTTTTTATCCCTTTAAAAGGCTCTAACGTAGATGGACATGAATTTATCACAGATGCTTTGAAAAGGGGAAGTGTAGGTTATTTAACCAGCCAGAAAACCAGTGAAAAAAATGGAATTTTAGTAGAAGATACATATAAAGCCCTTGTTGATATTGCAAGATACAAAAGGAAAAATTTTTCGTATGTTATTGGAATAACAGGGACAAGTGGAAAGACTACTACAAAAGATATACTCAAAGTTTTACTTTCACAGTTTTTTTCTGTTTATGGAACAGAAGGAAATTACAATAATGAGATTGGTCTTCCCTTAACTTTGGCAAATGCCCATTCTTCAGATGTATGTATTCTTGAAATGGGTGCTGGAAAGATAGGAGATATCACGTATCTATCTGAGATAGCAAGACATGATATTGCTGTTTTAACATCTGTTGGACACGGTCATACAGAGAAGTTTGGTTCTTTTGAAAATGTTGTAAAAGGCAAAGGGGAGATATTTTCTGTATCTGAGAAAGCTGTTTTACCTTATGATCTTTTAAAGTTCTATCAAAAGGAGCTGAAGGGAAAATCTTTTATAACCTTTGGTTTAAAGGGAGATATAAGGATTTTAGATATAAAGCTTGTAAAGGAAGGAACTTCCGGGGTTATATCATTTAAAAATGAAGAAGTTCGTCTTACAATTCCTGTTTATAACAAAGCTTTATTTTTCAATATTGGAGCGTCGGCAGGGGTTTTGTATTATTTAGGATACGATCCAGTAAAATATCTGAAGGTTTTACAGGGATTTTCTGTTCCTGAGGGCAGAGGAAACATAATAAAAGTAGGCAATCTTACAATTATTGATGATACATATAATGCAAATCCTGTTTCTGTAAAGAATGCAATTGAAACATTATCCTCTTTATATGGAAAAAAGGTTATTGTCCTTGGGGATATGCTTGAGCTTGGGGATTTTTCAAAGCAACTCCACAAAGAAATAGGAAAACTTATAGAAAAATCTTCCATAGATTATGCTTTGTTTTTTGGAAAAAATATGAGATATGCCTTTGAAGAAACAACAAAGGGTTTTTATTTTGAAACAAAAGAGGAACTTGTAAAAAAACTTGTAGAAATAACAAAAAAAGAGGAATGGTTTGTACTTATTAAAGGATCCAGGGGGATGAAAATGGAGGATATTATCTATCTTCTTCAATCCTGAAGTTCCTGTATTTTTGCCTCAATCCATTTTATAAGCACATTTCCTTTTATATTAACTCCGTATTTTTTTAGTGTATTTTCTGTTTTTTCTATATTATTCATTACATAATCCTTTGATACATTCAGTTTTTCTATAAGTAGTTGATTGTTGAAGTTATATCCTTTGTCTTCAAATTTTTCCTTTATAGTATCAACAAAATCAATTAGATGCAGTTCGTTATCTATATAAGCAATATCAACAATTGTTAATGGATTTTTCGGAAAGTTTATAAACTCAAGTATTTTTCTAAAAAATATACCCTCAATATCTGAGACAAATAATCCATTTTCTAATTTAAAATTATCAAAATCTTCAAAAAATAAGTCCTGATATAACCTGATACTTATAGAGTTTACACCTGAGATATCCGTAATTTCTGATACAGCAAAGGTTATACGTAAAGTATCTGGATAAAGATTTTCCTTATTTACATTTTTTATTATGTATGAGCCTCTAAATGCTGTTTTTATTTTTTTAAATTTATCTTCTATATCAGTTTCCCTAGGAAGAAAAAACTCAAGGTCATCTGTCTCCCTATGGGAGAGATATCCCCTTGACAGTAGCGTACCTCCAGAAAAAAGGATATTATCATTCAGCTGGGCAATTTTATCTATTATGCTGTCCTGTAGCTGGTATATCTTTTCAATATTCATTTTTTCTTCCTTTTTAAGATTGTTTTAACTGATTTTCAGATGATATTATATATACTTTGAAAAATATTTAATAGGGAGAAGGAATGTTAGCAGATATTTTACTGAAATACTGGAAGATTTTTTTAGGTCTTGGAATAATTTTAGCTGTAGGTGGTCTTTTTATTCCAAATGTTATTGCCTCTAAGATTGTTGAGTTTACAGGTTTTGCTATTCTTGCTTTAACTGCCTACGTTCTTGGATATAAAATGGCTACCGATGAAGCTGAAAAGTATATAAAATCAGAGATGGAAAAGCTTGCAAAGAGGGATATTAGATATAAAGTTGCAAGTGAAAAAATGATAAAAAATCTTAAGGGCAAAATAAGATAATGTCTGAGTTAAGTAAAAAAAATAAAACTATAACTGTCAAACAGCTGAGAAAATATCTGAAGGAACGTTATCCAAATAAATTTGTAGCTGAGATTTATCTAGAAACATTGGAAAATTTTGAAGATGATGAACTTGTCCCTGATTTAATTCTTGAAAACCTCCTATTATCAGAGGAAGATTTTAAGGAAGAAGGGTAGTATGGGAAGTTTAAAGGCCCTGAACAGCCATTCAAAAACCCTTTTTGCCGGAATGATTGGTAATGTTCTGGAGTGGTATGATTTTGTTGTTTATGGTTTTCTAGCTTCAATTCTAGGGGAATTATTTTTTCCTTCCTCTGATCCTATGGTTTCCCTCATTAAATCTTTTGCTGTTTTTGCCGTTGGTTTTTTAATGAGGCCTATAGGGGCAATACTCTTTGGTTATATCGGGGATAGATTTGGAAGAAAAAAGGCTTTAACAGTTTCTATTATTATGATGGCTGTTTCTACTACAGCTATAGGACTTCTTCCTACATACGCCCAGATAGGTATACTTGCGCCTGTTTTACTTGTTCTTTTAAAGCTTATTCAGGGACTCTCTGTAGGTGGTGAGTATACTACCTCGGTATCATTTATTGTTGAGCATGCCCCTGAAAATAAAAGGGGTCTGTTTGGAAGTGTGGCTATTTTAGGAGCCGTTGCAGGTATTCTTTTAGGTTCAGCATCTGGAGCATTTATTACAAAAATACTGCCGGAAGATGCCCTGTACAGCTGGGGCTGGAGGGTTTTATTTTTTACAGGTATCCTTTTAGGTTTTGTAGGATACTATGTAAGGAGAAATATAGATGAAACTCCAAAATTTCTTGAGCTGGAATATGAGGAACTCGTTGATAAGCACCCTATAAAGGACCTTTTCAAATACCACAAAAAAGAGTTTATTAAAACCTTTTTCTTAAGTACATTTCAGGCTGTTGGCTTTTATACTATTTTTGTTTATATTGCCAATCATTTAAGTGTTTTTGTAAAATTTCCAAAATCAGAAGCCCTTACAATAAATACAATAAGTATGCTTGTTCTTGCTGTTTTAATTCCATTTTTTGGATGGTTTTCTGATAAAATTGGGAGAAAGCCCTTAATACTTTTTTCAACGGGGCTAACAGTAGTAGCTTCTTACCCACTATTTGTTTTTCTATCCAGGGGTGATTTTCTATCTGCATTGGGTTCACAGATTATTTTTGCTGTGATTGTTGCAGGTTTTATGGCAATTCTTCCTACTACCCTTGTTGAGATATTCCCTACAAAGGTTAGAAATAGCGGATATTCAATTGGATATAATCTTCCATTTGCAATTTTTGGAGGAACAGCTCCTTTAATAGCAACGTATCTCATAAAGATAACCGGGGATATTAATTCCCCTGCCTTTTATTTAATTGCTGCAGCTCTTGTTGCTTTTATTGTGGGAATTACTTTAAAAGAGACTGCTAAAGAAACCCTTCGATAAGGAGAAAAATGAACAACAAAATCTTTTTTTCTGAACTTTTACAGGACCTTCCCCTATGGGTGGCTCTTATAATGAGTATATATCCCCATTTTCAGAATGAGTTGATTTTTTATATATCTTTAGTAATAGGAATAGCGGCTTCTATTTATATCATTTTTATGATTAGAAAAGGGGAGTATAGTGTAGAAAAACTTGCCGAAAAACCTTCTGAAATGCTTCCTTTTCTTATATACTCTTTTTCCCTCCTTTTATTTTTGCTTTATTTAACAGTAGAGAACAAACTTTATATGAGTGGTTTTATATGGGGATATGTAATTTTAAGTACAACAGGGGAAATGCTTTTTTTAAGAAAAGAAAGTCCCCAGGAATAATTACATTTCTACATTTAATTTTTCTTCTATGATGTCGTAAGCTTCAGGGAGTTCCGCTTTCTCTTTTTTGGTAAAGAATTTTTCTATTCTTTTTATTGCCCTGTCTTCACTTTCTATAAGAACAGGTATCCTTTCGGAAGGTGTTTCATAAATAATTTTTATATATCTGTTTTTTATGGGCCTTACAAGCAAATCAAATTTAGTCCCGTGGTTATTACCTGTTATCCATACCTCTTTTTTATCCTCGTATATAAAAAACTCAAATCCTTTTTCCTCAGAAATTCCCTTTAGATAATCTATTATTTTTTCCATAGGTAATACCTCTGTATTTTCAGGACTATTATTATAAGCTTTTTTTGCCTGCCTTTTCATACTTTTTTATAGCAGTGTTTAAATACTTCCTTAAATTTTCCTCTGTCACAGCCCCAAATATAACAATAAGTTTTTTCCCATCTGGGGTTATTATGTATGTTGTTGGCGTTCCAGAAACAGGAAACCTTACAAAGTTTGATCTGTTGCAGGTATACATAGGGAAAAAAGGATCTGAAAGATCGTTTTTATCGGCATCTATCACACATCCTATGAAAGCAAATAGATCTTTATATTGTTTTTCCCGTAGAACTTTTTTTATAACAGGTATTTCCTTCATACAGGAGCTACAGGAATATGCCATAAAGTTTACAAAAATAAGTTTATCTTTTGGAATGGGAATTTCTTTTCCTTCTTTATCTACAAGGATATATCCTGCATATTTTGTAATGCTTTCCTCTTTTTCTCTGCAGGAAAACAGGAAAATAAGAAAAATAAGAAAGACAGCTTTCTTCATTAAACTTTCTCCTGAACCCTTAGAACCTTCCCATAAAGTTCAAGTTTTTCAAGTATCTCTTTAGGAACTTTTGTTTTTCTTTCCCCTTTGGCATCTTCTAAATATACTTTGTCATTTTCTTCTTTTAAAAACTTAAACAGACCCCAGTTTCCTTTTTCTTTAAAGAGAACGATGTCCCCAGGTTCAACCTTTAAAGGGGGAATTTTCCCTATTAATACCCATATATCCCTTATTCTTAACCAGAATGTGTTTTCTTTAAAATTTTCTATCTGTTCAACAAGGACAACAGGGGTTTCTATATCCTGTATTTTATCTATTGTTTCTTCATCTATAAGTTCATAACCCCTTAAAAAAACTGTGGGGATTACTCTTTTTTTCATTTTTTTCCTGTCTGCTTAGCTTTTCTTGTTGGAATTAATGCATTTCTGGTTTGCTCTTTCAAAATGTTTATAGACTGGGCTACCATAAAAAAACCGTGTTCTAAATTTATTAAAGCTGCTTCAAGATCTTTATCTTTTGTGTTAAAGCGAAGCTCTCTAAATTCCCTGTGGAGCTCATCAAGGTTTGTTCCAAGTTCATATGCAAGTGTAAATGCTTTCATAACAAGCTCATCCAGTTTAGCTTTTTCTTCTGGGGTCATTATTATCCTCCTTTATTTGCTTCCGCATATGTAACAAACACCCTTTTCTGTTTTAGCCCAGTGTCTGGTTCCTGCAGGTAGATCTAATCTATCTCCAGGTCTTAAGATAACTTCCCCTTCTTCTGTTCCCATTACAACTTCCCCCTGGTATACCCATCTTACCTCTTCATAGGGGTGGGTATGCCAGTCATAAAATGTTCCTTCCCCATCGCACCAGGAAAATATATTAAAGTACCCTTCATCTTTAAGTATCTGTTTTATTTTTTCTGGATCTGTTATCCCGGTTTTTACAACATTCATCTTTTACCTATTAAACTCCATGTTTCATGGTCTATGTTGTGAAGAATGTATTCCGGAGCATTTATTTCTATAATGTATTTGCCATCTATTTTTAATATATTCCCATTTTCGTCTGTTCTAAATACCACTTCCCCTACTTTGTTTTTTCCTTTAAAAAACTCTATTTTTTTATCAGTTTCCACAACTTTATTTACACCGTGCATATTCATCTGCCTTGTTATCACATCATGTATAAAACCTTTATCATTTATAGAAAATACCCTCTGGCTCATCTGGTGGTGGAAATGTCTGTCATTTAGCCATACTAAAAAAGAAAAAACAATAACTGCAATATCTATGATAGCAAGGGATAAGCTGTATTTAGGGGGAAGGTAGAAAAAGGAAATAACAGTTAAAACTGTAAATATAACAATTAAAGATAAAATCAATTTTCCTACGTTCATGTTTCACCTGCTAGTATTCAATTATATTCACATCCTTTGGAAGACTAAAGGGAAGTTCCTTACCTTCCTTTAAACATTTAAAATAATCAAATTTTATTATTACTATATTATTTTCTGTATCTATGATTTTTATCTTAGTTATGTTTTTATTTTCATCTAATGTTAACAGCACCTTTTTTATTTTTTTATCTTCTGGCTGTAATAAAAGCAAATAGCCGTTATTTAGCTTTTTTTCTTCCTTAACAGAAAATGTATCACTTATACCTTTATTTTTTGAAAGATCTGAGAATATTTTTACAACAAGAAAGTCTTCAGGGAGTTTTGAAATTACCGCCTGATTTTCCTCCGGTGTGTAAACAGTGCTTTTATTCCCTTCAACGAATATAATCTGATGCAAAGGTTCTGTATACTCTATTTTTATTTTGTCTGGCTTTGATATATACAGTTTACCTGTAAAGCTCATATTTTCTTCTTCATCAAGTCCTTCTATGTGTGTTTTCTGATGAAAAGATGCTTCTATATAACTACAGGAGGTAAGCTTTTTTTCAAGGGATTTGAATACCTCCCCTCCAGAGGAGGCATAAAAAAATAGCAGAAAAAATAAAAGGAAATTTTTCATAACACTTCTCCTTTTAATAAAGCCACATGGCAAGTTTTCTTCTGTATTCCTTTGTTAAAGGATTTCCTTCACCAAGTAAATTAAATATAGCAACCATTGCTTTTCTACCGGCTTCGTCTTTGTATGTTTTATCCTGCTGTACAACCTTAAGGAATTTCTCTAAAGCATCTTTGTATTTTTCCTGTAGTGCAAGGCATGCTCCTTCCTGAAGAAGTTTGTCAAGTTCATTTTCAGGCCTCATCTCTTCACACCATTTTTTAAATGTTAAAAGCTCTTTTATAGCCTGTGCCTTGGTAAAGTATTCCTTGTGGTATTCTTTTATAGAATCTAAAAGTTCCTGGGCTTTGTCTAATCTTCCCTCTCTTATGAAAAACTGGGCTGCTTCAAGGGCTATTTTTTTGTTCTCTGGATATTCTTCAAGGAGCTTTTCATATATCTGTTCAGCCTGGGGGAGTTTTCCAGATTTATAGGCTTTTTCTGCCTCTTCAAGAAGCTGGTCTGCTTCAGATTTTACATATTTGGATATCACTTCCCTTAGTCTTGGTTCTGGAAGTGCCCCTACAAATCTATCTACTTCCTTACCATTTATAAATATCCTTACATCTGGAATTCCACTAACTCCAAACTCCTGGGCAATGTGGGGATTTTCATCGGTATTTATTTTTGCAAGTATAAATCCATATTCGTTTGCAAGTTTCTCAAGAATAGGCTTCAGCATCCTACAGGGTCCACACCAGGGTGCCCAAAAATCTATAACAACAGGTCTTTCATAGGACTTTTCAACAACTATTTCCTCAAAATTTTCATCTGTAACATCATATATAAAATTACCCATTTTGTACCTCCGTTGAAATTATTCATATATATTAATAATATGATACTTTAGTAAACTTTTCAAATAAAATATTAGCCAAATATACTAAAATTTAAGTACTGCCTTCAGATCCTCTAAATATTTCATTATATTTTAGGGGTATTTCTGTGAAATTATTTTTCTTCTTTATTTTTTTCTTTTAACTGTATGTATGCTTTCTGGGCAGCTTTTGTTTCTGCTTCCTTTTTAGAACGTCCAGTTCCTGTTGTTTTAAGGTCTTCTGTGATTATACATTCCATTGTAAAGATCTTTTCGTGTTCAGGACCTTTGGCAGATATAAACCTATATTTTGGTGTTATTCCAAAGACCTTCTGGGTTATTACTTGAAGTAAAGACTTATAATCCCTGGGGATATCCCCACTTTCAATATCTTTTAGGAGTTTTTCTTTAAAAAGCCTGTTGAAAATCTCCCGTGGGGGGGCTATGTAGTATCCGCAGTCAACATAAACAGCTCCAAAAACAGCTTCAAATACATCACACAGGAGAGATTCCCTTTCCATACCTTTTTGCTGGATTTCCCCTTTACTTAGGAGGACAAGCTCGTTTAGATGTATTTCCCTTGCAAGTTTTGACAGGTAAGCTTCGCTTATAACAGCTGATCTAATCTGGGAAAGTTCCCCCTCTTTTGCATCAGGGTAAGCTTTTATCAAAATTTCACTGACTATAAGGGATAAAACAGCATCCCCAAGAAATTCAAGGACTTCATAATCTTTTAATTTTTTTGGGTACTCTGCTACAAATGATCTATGGGTTAATGCTGTAAGAGGCAAACTTTTGTCTTTAAATACGTATCCTATCCTATCTTCAAGCTTTTTTATCCGCTCTATAAACTGTTTGTCTATATCATTCTTCATAAGCTTTGAAAGCTAAACATGCATTTGTTCCGCCAAATCCAAAAGAGTTTGATATCGCAATCTTAACAGGGTATTCAACAGCCTTGTTTGGGGTGTAGTCTAAATCACAGTCTGGATCAGGATGTTCGTAGTTTATGGTAGGTGGTATAATCCCTGTTTCAATTGTTTTTACAGTTGCCACTGCTTCAACAGCTCCTGCAGCCCCTAGAAGGTGTCCTATCATTGATTTTATTGAACTGATTTTCAGCTTATATGCGTGGTCTTTAAAAACTTTTTTTATAGCAAGGGTTTCTACCTTGTCATTTAGGGGGGTTGATGTTCCGTGGGCATTTATATAATCAACCTCATCAGGGTTTATTCTGGCATCATTTAATGCCATTTCCATAACTCTAACAGCTCCATCTCCATCTTCACAGGGAGCGGTTATATGGTAGGCATCCCCTGTCATTCCGTACCCTACAACTTCTGCGTATATTTTTGCCCCTCTTTTTTTAGCATGTTCAAGTTCTTCAAGAATAAGAATTCCTGCACCTTCTCCCATTACAAACCCATCCCTTTCAGCATCAAAAGGCCTTGAAGCTTTCTGGGGTTCATCATTTCTTGTGGAGAGGGCTTTCATATTGGCAAATCCGGCTATTCCTAAAGGTGTGATGGCAGATTCAGTTCCCCCTGCTATCATAATATCTGCATCACCCCTCTGGATAATTTTAAAGGCATCACCTATTGCGTGGGTTCCTGTGGCACATGCCGTTACAACACAGGAGTTAGGCCCTTTAAATCCAAATTCTATAGATATGTATCCTGAAGCCATATTTGATATTCCAGATGGTATAAAGAAAGGAGATACCCTTCTTGCTCCTTTCTGCAAGAGAAGGGTCTGTTGATCTTCTATGTCTCTAAGGCCGCCGATACCGGTTCCAACAATAACACCTGCTTTTGTAAGATCTATTTTGTCAAGTTCAAGCCCTGAATCTGCTACAGCTTCCTTTGCGGCAACCATAGCAAATTTGACAAAATCACTCATTCTTTTAGCATCTTTAGGATTAAGGTATTTTTTTGGATCAAATTCTTTAACTTCACCTGCTATTACAACAGGGAGGTTATAGGAGTATGGGTCAAAACGTTTTATTACGTCTATACCGCTTTTTCCTGAGACAAGGGCATCCCAGGTATCCTTTACGTTATGACCTAAAGGTGTTACTGCTCCTATACCGGTAACGACGACCCTTCTCATGATCTATTATTCTCCTTTTTTCTCTTTGATGTAATTGATAACATCAGCAACTGTTTGAATTTTTTCTGCATCTTCATCAGGAATTTCTACATCAAATTCTTCCTCAAATGCCATAATAAGTTCAACAACATCAAGGGAATCAGCTCCAAGGTCATCAACAAATTTTGATTCTGGCTTTATCTGGTTTACATCAATACCAAGCTGATCAGCAATAATCTCTTTAATTCTTTCTTCCATTCTTTAGAAACCTCCGAATTTTTATTTGATTTTAGTTTAAAGATTTATTAAAACATTCCACCATTAACATGGATTGTTTCCCCGGTGATATAAGAAGCCATTTCTGAAGCTAAAAATACTACAGCATAGGCAACATCTTCAGGTTTACCGAATTTACCTAAAGGTATCTGTTCAAGATATTTTTCTCTTATTTCAGCTGGTATCTGGTCAGTCATATCTGTTTCTATAAAGCCTGGTGCTACCGCATTTACTGTTATGTTCCTTGAGGCAAGTTCTTTTGCTAAAGATTTTGTAAATCCTATTAGACCTGCTTTTGTTGTAGCATAATTTACCTGTCCGGCGTTACCTGTAAAACCAACAACAGAGGATATATTAATAATTCTTCCCCACTTCTTTTTCATCATACCTTTAACAACGAGTTTTGTGATTTTAAATGTTCCTGTTAGATTTGCATTTATAACTTCTTCCCAATCTTCATCTTTCATCCTTATGAATAAAGTATCCCTTGTAAGTCCTGCGTTGTTTACTAAGATGTCAACGTTTCCTGCAACTTTTTGTATCTCTTTCCACTGCTCTTCTACATTTTCTGAAAAATCAAGCTTACAACCAAATGTTTCTACGCCAAACTCATTTTTTATATTCTCTGCGACAATTTCGGCATTTCCTTTATTTCTTCCTGTTATGATTACAGAAGCACCTCTTCTCGCAAACTCTGTTGCTATTGCTTTTCCGATGCCCCTTGTGGAACCTGTGACAAGAACTGTCTTATTTTTGAAATCCAAGAATTTACCTCTCCCAGAATTTAAAACGTTATCTATTATAACATAAAACAGGGAACTTTTTTATCTGTAGCCGGAGGACTGGACAAAGGGAATTTTGTACTGGGTAGATAAAATATCAATAGATAAAACGATACTGCTGAATGTTTTTCCTGAATCTACATTATAATCCTCAATGTACTTTATGCTAAAACTCCAGCATCTTCTATCATAAGTTAGCTTTACTCTTTTTTGCTGGGTATATCCATCTTTTATGTTGTTCAGTAAACTTGCTTCAAGTAGGAAATTTTTATATCTGGCGGATAGTTTTTGATATATCTGGTTTAAACTCTTTTCTTCTAATCCCTTATCAAAGGAGTGGGTTATTGTGTATGAGACATTTTTTCCAAAGGGTACAGTTAAAGATGTAATACTTCTTGTTATATACCCTAATTTGAAATCAAAATACAGGAGCTGTTCCCCTTTATATCCGTTTATCTCAAATAGCAAACTGTTTTTTAAAGGTTTCCAGTATCCTTTATATGGGATATCAGATACAAAATAGATACCCCTTCTGGCATATCCTGTTGATATTTCCCATCTTAAGAAGGAATCATTATCAAAGTTTGCTATATTAAAAAGGGAAATATCAATATCACTTTTCCGTCTTAGCCTATCTTCTTTATCAAAAAATGGAAGCTTTCCCTGACTAGATGCAGGAACATTGTTAAACTCTATCTGGGGTATAGTGAAAAGGGAAAATTTACTAAATCTGTTATAAAAGGGATATCTCAGGGTATCTTTTATCTGGACAAGGCTTCTATACCTGCTGTTTTTTAAGTTTCCATTAATAAAAAAGTATGCCGTGTATCTTGGTATTATTTCCAGATCATTGTAAAACCCCATAAATGGTGTATAAAGACCAATATTAATAGCATTATCAGATCTTATTGCTTTTTCACCGGCTTCCCTGTAAAAATTTGTGTTTACAGATAAAAAATCTGCATATATAGGAAATTTTTCCAGGAGGCGTTTTTTCTTGTAATAGAACCTTACCTCAGGAAGTCTTTGGAGGGTATATCTGTTTGTAGGACTACTAAGGTCATATATATAATCAAAATTTATCTCAAGGGTATAATTTTTTTTATTTTGGGTTGCAAGTATCTGGGATTTTGTATAGGAAAGGTACCTTAAATCTGAGACATTGTAAAAATCCTCGTAAAAATAAGGATCACTTGGAAGGTCAACATTTGCATATATACTAAATTCTTTCCAGTAAAAAAAGCCTTTCCCTTTTAATCTCCATCTGTTTTCTAAGGGGACTGTATCCCTTCCTTCCCACCAACCTCCATTTCCTTTATCCCTGAAGTAAAAGAATTCTGCTGTTAATCTGCTTCTTTTTGAAAACTTTTTTCTATACTCCAGATTTAAACCTTCCCCCTGACCACTTCTGTAATCAACAGTTGCTGTAATATCAGAACTTTTATCCAGAACGTAAAAAAAAGGAATTTTCACAAAAATATTGTTATAAGAATCCCTTCCAAATTCAGGGGTTAAAAATCCTGTTTTTCTTCTTACAGTAGGATATGTAAAGTAAGGGGCATAAAATATTGGTATATTGAAAAACCTGAATGTCAGGTTATATGCCTGTAATTTGTCCTCTTCCTTTACCTTACCTTTATGGGCTTTTATATACCAGTCGTACTGGTCAAGTCTACACTGGGAAAATTCTCCCTTCTTAAAGTAAAAATAATCCCCTTTTTTCCACAGTTTTTTTGCCCTTACAAAGTATTTCCCTTCAAGGATAAATGTAATGTCTTTAAATTCTCCTTCTTTTCCCTGTATATCTATCCAGCCTTCCTTTGCGTAAATGGTGATATTTTTTCCTGTTAAAAAGATATTTCCTTTAAGGAGTATTTTTTTATTTTTTGAGTCGTAAATAATTTTATCTGCTGTTAGGTTAAAATCCCTGTACTTAACATGTACATTCCCAGAAGCTATTACATTTGCATCTTTTCTTTCTACTTTGTCAGCCTCTATAGATATTGGAAATTTTGTTTCTCCGGCAAGGGAAAGGGATGTTAAAACGTATATTGATGTTAAAATAGATATTAGTCTGTTTCTCAAGCTTTACCTCTAGGGTGTTCTTGACACTATTATAAAACATCGGAGAATACAAATGGAAAAACCAAGGGAATGGCTGAGGGAAAAAAGTATTGCAAAAAAGGTTTTAAGGGAAGCTAATGTTATTTTTGAGGTTGTAGATGCCAGAGTTCCTAATGAAACAAGGAACAAAGTAGTAGAGCAGATTGCCAAAGAAATGGGGAAACAGCTTTTTATAATAATGAATAAAGTTGATCTTGTTCCTAAAGGATTTGCCAAAAAAGCGAAGAAAGAGATAGAAAAAGATTACCCTGTTATCCTTTTTTCTGCCCATAAAAATATTGGAAAAAAAGAACTTGAAAATTTAATCAAAAAATTATCTAAAAAGGGGAAAATAACAAAAATAGGGGTTTTAGGTTATCCAAATGTAGGTAAATCTTCCCTGATAAATGCACTAAAAAGAAAAAAGGTTGCAACAACCTCCCCAAAACCTGGTATGACAAGGGGGGAAATGCTTGTAAAACTTGCTGATAATGTGTTTTTGATAGATACACCGGGGATAATAACCCTTGAGTATCAGGATGACCTTGCGATTAAAGGTTCCTGGATACCTGAAAAGCTTGAACAGCCTATTGAGGTGGCCCTTAAGCTTTTAGATAAAATAATAAGCCATAAACCGGAAGCTTTAAAAGAAGCTTATAAAATAGAGCCTTCAGAGGATACTCTGGAGACATTAAAAAAGATAGGAGAAAGGCTTAACTACCGTACATTAGGTGGAGAAATAGATTTAGATAGGACCGCTAAAAAGGTCCTATGGGACTGGATAAAAGGACATATTAAAGCCTACTGGCTGTGATCTACTTTACAACTAAAACAGATTGATTGGCGTATTTTACTAAATTTCCGGCTGTAGACCCCAGCAGCATTCTTTTAAATCCACCTGCACCCCTATAACCAACAACAATTAAATCACAGCCGTTTTCATCAGCATACGTCATAAGCTCTTCAGCTGGCTCCCCTTCCATTACCTTCAGCTTCGGTTCTATACCTTCTTTTTTTGCTTTCTGGGCAGCCTCTTTTAAGTACTTTTCTTCCTTGGATATTTCTTCCCTTTCGTATTCTTCAATTTCTTCAGGGGGTATGAAATCTATTGCTGCAAATTCAAAAGGTCTTACAACGCCAACAATACAAAGCTGTGCATTAAACTCCTTTGCAAGCTCTATAGCTTTTGAAAGGGCCTTTTTTGAAGGCTCTGAACCATCATATCCAAGAAGAATTTTTTTATATCCCATCTTCTTATCCTTTAACAACAATATTTAAGATCTTTCCTTTTATGAAAATAACTTTAATAATTTCCTTTCCTTCTATCCATCTTTTTATATTTTCATTTGAAAATGCAATCTCTTTTACCATTTCCTCATCCGCATCTGCAGGAACATTTATTTTGCCTCTTACTTTTCCGTTTATCTGCACAGGTATCTCTTTTGTTTTTTCTATAAGGGCTTCCTCATCTGCTTCAGGAAATGGTTGCTGTATTGTAAATCCTGTGTTGCCTATTATTCTCCAGAGTTCATCTGCTATAAATGGTGTAAAAGGGGATAAAAGAAGTATTAGATTTTCAACAGCTTCCTTCAAAACTTTTTTGTTATTTCCTTTGTAAGATGTAAGTTCATTCATTAATTCCATTATTGCAGCTATGGCTGTATTGAACTGGTATTCCCTTGTAATATCTTCATTAACCTTTTTTATTGTTTGGTGTAATTTCCTTCTTAACTTCTGATCTTCCTCCGGTAGATTTTTAAAATCCCCTTTGTCGTATTTTACATCTTTTATATCTTCAGCTTTTTCATTTACAAAGTTCCATACCCTTCTTAAAAACCTGTGGGCTCCTTCTATTCCGCTGTCAATCCAGTCAAAACTGTTTTGTGGAGGTGCTGCAAACAGAATATACAGCCTGACTGTATCTGCTCCGTATTTCTCTATCATTTCATCTGGATCAACAGTGTTATGTTTGGATTTTGACATTTTATCTGACTTTCCATACTTCTCTTCCAGTTCCTTCAAAACATCCATAGGAAGATCAAGTTTTTCAAAGAGAAGCTTTGCATTATCATTTAGCGTTAGGTGATTTTTTTCTAAAAATTCTTTTAGTGTCACGGAGTATTATCCCCTTTTTTGAGATTTATAATGGAATATTTTAGCACAAGGGTCATTTATAAAGGTTTTCTATCCGCCGCTTACCGGAGGTATCAAAGCTACAGTATCCCCTTCTTTTAAAACTGTTTCATCTTCAGCATATTCCTCATTTACAGCTACAAGTACCTTATCCAGATTTTCATTTATTTGGGGGTACTTTTCCTTAAGTATATCTATAAGTTCCCTTACTGTAGCTTCTTCCCTTATATCAATTTCTTCAAAATTTTTTTTAAGTTTATCTTTTATGGAAGAAAAGTATAGGACCTTAATCTTCATACTTTATTTCCCACTCAGTAATAAGATGTGATCCCCTTAAAAAGTGTGCTCTGAGTTTTGCTTTTAAGATTTCATCTAAAGATTGAAATCCTTCCCCTCCAACAAGGGTAGGGGTATTTTCCCCTCCAACAATAAACGGCATATGTATAAGTCTTATCTCATCAACAAGGCCAAGTTTTAATAAATTCCAGTTTAATGTTGAACCACCTTCAACCATGAGTTTTTTTATTCCTTTCTGGTAGAGTATATCCATCATTTTTATCAGGTCTACCTTATCTTCTCCGCATTTAACAACTTCTACTTTTTCCTCCAATGCTTTTATCTTTTCCTCAGGGGCTTTTTCTGATGTTACAATTATCGTTGGGGCGTGTTTTTCAAGTATGTTTGAATCTAAAGGAATATCTGCCATTGAAGTAGGAACTATCCTTGTTGGATTATTTCCTTCGGCATATCTTACTGTAAGAAAGGGATTATCAGTTCTAATAGTTTCTGCCCCTACCATTATCCCGTCAACTTTGGCCCTTAGCTGATGAAGGTATCTTGTTGCCTCTTCATCCATAAATTTCATTATCTCTTTTGAGGAAACGCCTCTTTTAAGTGTAAGTTTTCCATCTATTGTTACTTCAGAAACGATAATTGTGTATGGACGGTTCATCTGAAATCCCCTTCTAATCGTAGTCTTTATTATACTTTATATACAGATAAATAACCCTCTGGAGAAGGGATAAAACTATAAGTGCTGTGATGATTGTAAATCCTGTTTGAAGCCCTCCAAATATATGAAAGTGTTCAAAAATAGAAAAAAGCATCACTGCAAGGAGGGTTTCCGGTCTTCCAAAAAATCCAATTCCCTCTAGAGGGTCGTTAATTTTTCCTTTTTCTCTATTGGCAAAACCAATTTCAGCGTAAGCAACAGGTTTTATAAAGGTATGGAGCATACTTCCAATTACAGCAATAATTGTTAATGTTGGTGTTGAGTAGGTTAAACCAATTGAAAAGAGGATAACCCCATCTACCACTTTGTCTGCAAGCCAGTCAAAAACAGCTCCAAACTTTGATGCCCTTTCTGTTTCCCTTGCAACAACACCGTCCATCAGATCAAAAAAACCAGACATAAAAAGAAGAAGTGCACCTGTTAAAGGCTTCTGGTGATAAAAGGCAACAGCGGAGAAAATCCCCACTATTACCGAAATAATCGTTATTACATTTGGTGTTATATGGGTTTTTGCAAATAAAACACCTATAGGCTCGTATATCTTTTTAATAGACTTCCTTTTTGATGTTAAGTTCATCTATACCTCTATTTTACAATCCTTTACTTTCAAGCCAAGGCATCATTTTCCTGAGTTCTTTTCCTACTTCCTCTACAGGATGTTCCTCATCCCTTTTAACAAGGGCGTTAAAGTGGGGCCTTTTTGCCACATTTTCAAGTATCCATTCTTTTGCAAATTCACCCCTCTGTATCTCTTCTAAAATCTTTTTATGTACAGGTTTGACCGCTTCATAAATTCTGTCTCCCCTTGTTACATCTCCATATCTTGCAGTATCAGATATAGAGTACCTCATTCCTGATATTCCATACTGGTATATAAGATCAACAATTAGTTTAAGTTCGTGTAAACACTCAAAATATGCAACCTCTGGTTGATATCCTGCTTCTATTAATGTCTCAAAACCTGCCTTTATAAGAGCTGTAGCGCCACCACATAAAACAGCCTGCTCACCAAATAGATCAGTTTCTGTTTCTTCTTTAAATGTTGTTTCTATAAGGCCTGCCCTTGTACATCCTATACCTTTTGCATAAGCAAGGGCAACATCTTTTGCCTGGCCTGTGAAATCCTGATGTATTGCAACAAGTCCAGGAACACCTTTTCCTTCTTCATACTGCCATCTAACAAGATGACCTGGTCCTTTTGGTGCTACAAGGAAAACATCAACATACTCAGGGGGAACAATTTGTCCAAAATGTATGTTAAACCCGTGGGCAAAAGCAAGGGCATTTCCTTCATCAAGATTTGGTAAAATAGCTGTTTCAAACACCTCAGGTTGAAGGGTATCAGGGATAAGCATCATTATTACATCTGCTTTTTTAGCAGCCTCATCAGGTATAAGAACTTCAAAGCCTTCAGCTTTTGCCTTTTCTGCAGATTTACTTCCTGAATATAAACCTATAATAACATTTATTCCACTATCCCTGAGATTTAAAGCATGGGCATGTCCCTGGCTTCCGTATCCAATTATCGCAACAGTTTTATCTTTTAATACCTCAAGGGTTGCATCTTCATCGTAGTAGATTTTTGCCATTCTTAACCTCCAGTTTCTTATACTTTAAATTTTTGAAAAAATCTTACACCATTATTATTTAATAATCAAAATCTGTTTTATTCTTTTTCCTGATAACAGTAATTTTAAAAGTTTTCCAGCTTCCTCATCATCTAAATAAAGTGTGTCAATGTTTATGCTTCCCTCTAAAAGAGCTTTTCCCTCTGTTTTAAAAACAGGTTTATATCCAACAAGAATATCCCTTTTTTCAGAAGAAATTCTCAGTTTCTTCCTGCTGAAGGATGTATTTGTTTTTACAGATAGATTGATATCCTTTACTACAGGTTTGTGTTTTTTGTATTCCTCCAGTATTTGAAAAAATTTTTCGTAGAGGTCTTCTCCTGTCTGGGCAGTAAAACAGCTTATCTTTTCTTCCTTATTTATGTAAAGGAAATTGAGACAAACAGTGTATGATAAACCGGTCCAGGAAATTTCTAGCTTTACTTTGTCTTTTCCCTGGGCTTCTTCTTTTATGTAAAAGTTTTTTTCTAAAAAGTCCCTTAACACCTCTTCATAGGTGTCAGGGACATTCTCCGTTTGTATACCTGTAAGTTTTAATTCCTTTCCAATAGAAACTGTTGCCAAAGCTAAAAAGATTAATAAACCTTTTTTGATCATTACTCCTGTATTTTTTCCTTCATTTTCGCACTTTCCCTTACTAAAGCTAACGTTCCGGTTCTTGCTATATCTTTAAGCCCGAAAGGTCTAAGGAGATCTATAAGGGCATCTATTTTTTCACTGTCTCCAGTTACCTCTATAGTATATGTATCAGGGGATACATCAACA
Source organism: uncultured Aquificales bacterium (assembly GCA_964536105.1). GTDB lineage: Bacteria > Aquificota > Aquificia > Aquificales > Hydrogenothermaceae > JAADDV01. The sequence continues at coordinate 22,678 of CAZHWB010000048.1, forward strand.
ACTTTTGCTCTGAAAATATTTACAAGCCTCATAATTTCATCCCTTGCTTTATCTTCCCCTGCATGGACTTTTATAAGAACCAGTTCCCTTTCAATGTGGGGCACATCTGTTATATCCCTTACTCTAAGGGTCTCTACAAGTTTCCTGAGCTGTTTAATAATCTGCTCTATAATCCTTTCGTCACCTTCTACAACGATTGTAATTCTCGCTACATTAGGTTCGTGGGTTTTACCTACTGTTAAACTTTCTATATTGTATCCCCTGCCGGCAAAGAGACTTGTTATTCTTGTTAACACACCAAAGTTATGCTGGACCCTGACTACTATAATATGTTTTTTTACTTCTGTTTTAGGCTGTGGTCTTACCTTTAAAGGTGTGATACTTTCGCTCATCTTTTTCTCCTTGAAATATTTTTAACCTACAAGATACATAGTTTCAGCTTCTCCCCTTTGCTTAGGGGTTAAAATCATTTCTCTATAGCTTTTGCCAGCGGGAACCATAGGTAAAACATTTTCTTCCCTATCAACAACAAAATCCATAATAACAGGTCTATCATTTATTTCCATTGCTTTTTGTAAAACAGGTTTAACTTCATCAGGTTTTGTTGCCCTTAAACCTACTGCTCCCATAGCTTCAGCAAGCTTTACAAAATCAGGATGAACCGCCAGACATACTGAGGAGTATCTGCTGTCGTAGAAGAACTGCTGCCACTGTCTTACCATTCCAAGGAATTCGTTATTTATAATGGCTATTTTTATTGGTAATCTGTGTTGGACAGCGGTAATAACATCCTGCATATTCATAACAAAGGATCCATCTCCTTCTATTGCAAAAACAGTTTTGTCTGGATTTCCAAATTTTGCCCCTACAGCTGCAGGAAAACCAAAACCCATGGTTCCTAATCCACCTGAGTTTAAAAACTGTCTTGGGTATTTGTATTTATAAAACATAGCCGCCCACATCTGGTGCTGACCAACCCCTGCAGATATTATAGCTTCTCCTTTTGTTATGTTATATATCTCCTCTATAACATACTGGGGCTTTATAATCTTGTCTGATTTTTGATAATTTAGAGGATGTTTTTCCTTCCATTTTTCTATCTGTTTAAGCCAGCTTTCCCGTGCACTTACCCATTCAACAGGTTTTTTCTGTAGTTCTTTTAATAGTTTTTCCAGGACAATTTTTACATCACCAACAATAGGAACATCAACGGTGATATTTTTACTTATAGAAGCAGGGTCTATATCTATATGAATAATTTTTGCTTCCGGTGCAAACTCATCTATTTTTCCGGTCACCCTGTCATCAAATCTTGCCCCTACAGCTATAAGCAGGTCTGAATGGTAAACAGCCATATTTGCATAATACGTTCCATGCATTCCCAGCATATGAAGTGCTAAAGGATGGGTTTCATCAAAAACACCTTTTGCCATATTCGTCGTTGTTACCGGTATTCTTGCAAGTTCTGCAAGTTCCCTGACCTCTTTGTAAGCCCCAGATATAACTGCACCACCACCAACATATAAAACAGGTCTTTTTGCCTTCCTTATTAACTCAGCTGCTTTTTTTATTTGAACAGGATTTCCCTGGTAGTGGGGTTTGTACCCGGGAAGAGCATCAATAACATCTTTTTCTGTAGGCATTTTATAGTCATATTCCTGCTGTGTTATATCTTTTGGAATATCAACAAGAACTGGTCCAGGTCTTCCTGTTCTTGCAAGATAAAAAGCCTCCCTTAATATAAGGGCTAAATCTTTTATATCTGTAACAAGGAAGTTATGTTTGGTTATAGGCCTTGTTATCCCAACAACATCAGCTTCCTGAAAAGCATCTGTCCCTATATAGTGGGTAGGAACCTGCCCTGTTATTGCTACCATTGGAACTGAATCCATATAAGCAGTGGCAAGGCCTGTTACTAAATTAGTAGCCCCTGGTCCTGATGTTGCCATTACTACCCCAACTTTTCCTGTAGAACGGGCATATCCATCAGCCATATGTGCCGCAGCCTGTTCGTGCCTTGCTAATATATTTCTAAGTGGGGCTTTATAAAGGGCATCGTAAACCTCCATAATAGCCCCACCTGGTAATCCAAATACTATTTCTGTTTTTTCTTCTAAAAGGACATCAATTACGATGTCAGCACCTCTTTTTTTTGGCATTATGGAAACCTCACTGAGTATTTTAAAACTATTATTATACGACTAGTTATTCATGTATGTATAATCAGTATCACAATACAATCAGGTAATAGATTGAAAACAAAACTTAAATTGAAATACTAAAATTTTTTGACAAAAATATAATAAAGATTTATCTTATTATAGTAAATAAATCTAAAAGGAGGGCTCAAATGCTTATAAAAAAAGAACATGCTCTTGCTCTTTTAAATGCAAAGGCGCAGGAGGAAAAGGGTCTGGCTTGCCAGATAACAATAAAGGCAGAAGAAGACCCTTATATTGAACTTGAACTTCAAAATCTTCTTGAACAGGGAAACAGCCCAATTGAGTATGTTTTAACATACTGGGGTAGAAATCTTGTTTATCTCCTTGAGGAGATGATAAAAAAAGGGCTTATAGATCATCCTTCCAACTGGGATGAAAGGTTTAGATGGATTGGTTCTGAAGTTATTGCAATGATTGATGCTTCTATCAGAAGTAAAAATTTAACAGGAGATCTTATTTTTGAGGCTTTAAAGGAAAGGGGATTTGCCCAGGAAAAGCATGAAGAAAAAAGAGGCTGGTTTAAGGAAATAAATGAGTATGCAAAATCTGTTTATGAAATCTATAAAAATGCCAAGCCAAGATTGGTTATATCAAGGGAATTAGGAAAATATATAGCTTCAACACCTCCAGGACCTGCTGAAACAAGCACCCTTCCTGTCCACGGCAGAAATCTTGAAATAATGGAATCTATGAGACTTATATCTTTTTCTGTTCCTAACTCTGATGTTTATACCCTTTCTGGATTAGGTCAGGCTGTTCAAAAAACAGTTCAAACTATGGCTCCATCACTGGAAACAGTAATAAATGAGGATTATATGTTCTCAGTAATGAAGCTTCTAGATAGCGGATACGAAGCATTAACAACCCAGGAAGCTGAAGTTCTCCAGGAACTTGCATTTATTGATGGGGAAGGAAATCTTCTACCGGCAGGGGAACATCTTGTTGAAGTTTATAGACTCTGGAGCCAGAGGGATTACAGACCAGTAAAAACATTTAATCTTGAGACCCTTGACCAGGAAATACTTTTAGGATTGGAGAAAGTCTGGGAAAAACACAGGGAAAATCCGGATATTCTGGCTACTGCTGAAGAAATAGTCCATTATCTTCTGGAAAAACCTTTAAAGGAATATAAGCATCTAAAAGAGTTTTACGGCAGAATGATTAACCAGGCTATGGGATATCAGAAAAAGGAAGAACTTAAGAAAAAATGGGCAGAGCTGTTTACAATTGAGGATCTTTTTAAGCATTTTTGGGAAAAAGGAAACCAGTGGTATGAAAAACTTTTTGATACTGTAAAAGAGTCCCTTTATTCCCTTGAATCTTTTAACCTTATAGTTTCTGAAGTTGATGAGAAAAAAGGAAAACTAATTTACAAATTTACTCCTTATGGGGTTGAAGTACTCAAGGATATAAAAGAAAAGGGGATTAGAGAGATTACAGCTACAGGTGTAAAAGCTGTAACAATAACAAAAACAGAGTTTGGCGCTCCAAACTACTCATGGTACGAAGAAGGGGTAAAGGAGCATCTTGTTGGTGGAGGTTATCCGACAAAATCAGGTCAGTTGTATGAAAAACTTGCCTATGCTGTAAAAAGAACACCCCACATTACCAGATTTGAACTTATGGTTCTCCATAAAATTCCAGAAGAAGGGATGTTTTTAGAAGAGTTATTTAAAGAGTTTGATGAAACATTAAAAGAAGAAGTTCAGTATGCTGTAAATAAACTTGAAGCCAGATACATACTTGATGTTTTACCAAATAATGGACTTGTTTTAACAAAGCCAGGAAGACTTCTGAAAAAAGCACTGTCAGGGGTTCCAGAAGGTATAGCTGATCCTATAAACCCTCTTATTGTTAGAATTCTTGAGGCTGTAAAACAGGTTGGAAATCTTTATGTAAAGGAAAAAAGGGTAAGAATTCTTCCTAAAAATTGGGAGGAAGCTCTCAAAATATCTGGTTTAGATAAGGAAACATTTGAAAAAGAGATCGCAGTAGCAAGACTTGCAGGCTTTATAGGAAGAACTTCTCTCCATGAATCAGGACTTGAGATTTTAGAAGCTTTAGAGCTGTTAAACAAATAAGGGAGCTATCGCTCCCTTTTTATTTATGGATGATCTTTTGTCCCAATCGGATTAAGAAAGGAAATGAAATTATCCCAAACATAATTCCAAAAACAGAGAACTTATATACAACCTCCTGTTCTATCTCATTAAATAAGGACCTTATCATAAAATCTCCAGTGTACATGAGAACAAGAAGAAAAATAATAAGACCTAAAACTCCTAAGGTTATATTAGAGTAATAGGTGCTGTTTTTTGCCGTTTTGTATTTAAAATCTATCATATATAAAATAACAAGGGAAAACATAAATATAGCTGTAAAAGAGTATCCTATTCCAATACCTGCAAGCTCTAAAAACATTTTTTCTCCATAAAGGTTAGTTGTTACTAATAATATACATCAAAAGTATCATTTTGCTGATGAAGAATATCATTCTTGATTTTCATCTAGTATAATATATTGAGATTAAATTTCATTTAGGGGACGGATATGATACCTATAGCTCATGCTAGCCCGGGAAAAACAATCCAGATAATACACATAAAAGATAGTGACAAAATAAAATCACAACTTCAATCAAGGGGAATTTCAAAAGGCTCAAAAGTTCAGATTTTAAAGTCTGGTGATCCAGTTTTAATAAAACTGGGAGAAAGGAGAATAGCTATAGAGTTTAAACAGGCAATCAAAATTTTAGGAAAAGAGTGCTAAAGGAGGAAATACATTATGGAAGTAAAAGAGCTTGAAGAAAAGATGGATCTGTTGTCGGTAGAATTTTCCCATTTAATTGAAAAAAGCCAGAACAAAGAGGATAAAATCAGGCTGTTTAAACTTTTTTATGAAACGCTATTGACCTTAAACAATTTAAAAATAGACCAGCTGAAATATGATAAAAAGGTTCAAAAAATCATAGAATAAAAAATTTTTTGCTTTTATTTTAATTGAAATTAAATCTCAATTTAAAGCGAGGTTGAAAATAGATGAAAAAGCTGGCGGTGGCTTTATTGACAACTGGTTTTATATCAGTTTCCTTTGCACAGGAGACAAAAAAGCCCTTTGTACTGGAGCACTTACTACACAAGCATGAGTTTCATCTTGTTAACACAACTGTTTACCAGCAGATACAAAACTACGGAGCTGTTTATAACACCTCCCATTTATTTGGTTTTGTTGATTTTACAGAAACAGACGAACTGTTTTTCAATGCCTCTATAACCTTTGGAAATGGAATAACATATGAAACACAAAAAGAAGGGTATTCCCTCCCTACAACTGCAGATGATCTTGAGGATTATCTGAAAAATATAAACGATACCGGAAGGGAATATCTGCTGGAGCTTTTTTATCAGAAAAAGATAGGAAGACTTACAATTTCAGGAGGGCTTATTGATTCAACAGCATTTATGGATGCAAATAACTACGCAAATGATGAGCATACCCAGTTTTTAAACCCGGCATTTGTTAATAACCCTATAGCGGTCCTTCCATCTTATAACTGGGGTGGATACATTCATTACAGATTAACAGAAAATGCTGGTATATCAGCACTTTATATGCAAAACAAACCAGATAAGGGAAATGTTGGAATTGTGGAAGTGGATTTAGAGATAGAAAATCTATCCCTTAGACCTTACTATTTTTACCTGTTTAATGCAGAAGAAAATAAAGGTTTTGGGATATCCGGAGACTACACGTTAGGGGATAAAGCTGGTTTCTTTTTTAGGGGAGGAAACTCAAATGTAGATTATGACTACTTTATTAGCGGTGGATTTCAGGTTAACAACTTATTTTTTGATGATTATATAGGCTTTGGCTATGGATATATTAAAGGAAAGGCGGGGGTAGAAGATATAAAGGTAAGCGAGGTTTACTATACAGTAAACCTGAATAACTACATATTCTTAACAGCAGATATCCAGTATATGGATGAAATCAAATCAGACTTTATATACGGAGGACGGCTATATCTGGTTTATTAATGGGAGGTTATCTGTCCTCCCATTTTTTGTTTTTTATAAAAATCCTGAAATCTTCAAGTCTGAGTTCTGGGAAATTATCAAGGAATTTAGATGTTTCCCTGGCTTCCTTACGGTAAACATTTAAAAATCTGGCGTAAAATTCAAACTCTTCACTTAAAGATTTAAAAATATCCATATAGGAGTATATCTTCTGTATATTTTGGAGGTACATTTTTTCCTGTTCTTTATAGTATATGTCTCCATACCTGTTTTCTAAAAAGGAATAAACGTAAAAGTAACTTAATTTACCTGTTGCTATGTAATCTTCCTGGGTTATAGGTCTGTTTTTTCTGTTTACCCATTCATTAAAAAAGCCAACAAGCAGTAAGGACAGATCCCCCCTTATCTTATTTTTCCTTAGCGGATTTTCCTCTTCTATATCAATAAGGTAAAAAGGAAAACCTTTGTAATACATGGAAATAACAGATGATATGTAGTTTATTATTTCCTCGGGAATATCCATCTGAAACTTTTTTGATATTTCAGACAGGTTTTCCTGAAGGGATATTTTTATTATATCTTTTTCCCTATTCATTTTATCCCCCTTGCGCCGGTTTTTAGATTAAATATTAATATCGTATTAACAGGTTGCAATGTGATAAATAAAAGTTTAAGAGATATGATTTTTTTAGTATAAAAAAATCTATCAAAGCTATTTACAAATATGTAGTATGAAATATATTTAATAATGTAAACAATAAAAAAGGAGGTGCCAGATATGGAGGAAACTCTAACTATCCCAACCCTTGGAGACAGATTTCCAGAAATGGAAGTAAAAACAACCCATGGTGTAAAAAAATTACCGGATGATTATGCTGGAAAATGGTTTGTTTTATTTAGTCATCCTGCAGATTTTACACCTGTTTGTACAACAGAATTTGTAGGCTTTCAAGAAAAAAAAGAGGAGTTTGATAAACTTAACTGTGAGCTTATAGGTTTATCTGTTGATCAGGTATTTTCCCATATAAAATGGGTTGAATGGATTAAAGAGAATATGGGAGTTGAAATAACATTCCCAATTATTGCAGATGATATGGGACAGGTTGCTAAAAAGCTTGGAATGATACATCCAAAGAAAGGAACAAATACAGTTAGAGCTGTATTTATTGTTGATGATAAAGGAATTTTAAGACTTGTCCTTTACTATCCTCAGGAAGTTGGAAGAAATATTGATGAAATTTTAAGGGCTGTAAAAGCTCTTCAAACCTCAGATAAATACGGTGTTGCAACCCCTGCTAACTGGCCAGAAAATCCAAGACTTAAAGATCATGTAATCATACCACCTGCATCAAGTATTGAAGAAAAAGAAGAGAGACTCAAAAAAGCCCAGGCTGGTGAGATTGAATGTTTTGATTGGTGGTTCTGTCACAAATCTTTATAAAAAAAAAGCCCCTTACAAGGGGCTTTTTTTATTCCCATTCTATTGTTCCTGGGGGCTTTGAAGTTATATCGTATACAACCCTATTAACCCCTTTAACCTCATTTATTATCCTTCTCATTATCCTGTCTAAAAGATCATACGGAAGCCTTGCCCAGTCAGCTGTCATTCCGTCTGTAGATTCAACAGCTCTGACAGCGATAACCTTTTCATAGGTTCTGTAATCTCCCATCACACCTACAGTATGGATAGGAAGTAAAACTGCAAAAGACTGCCATAAATCCCGGTATAAACCTGCTTTTTTAACTTCTTCAACAACTATGGCATCAGCTTCCCTGAGAATTTCAAGGTCATTCTCATTTACTTCCCCTATAATTCTTATTGCAAGACCGGGGCCAGGGAAAGGCTGTCTATATATAATCTCATCAGGAAGCCCAAGCTCTTTTCCAAGTTCCCTTACCTCGTCTTTAAAAAGCTCTCTTAAAGGTTCTATAAGCTTCAGGTTCATCTTTTCTGGAAGACCACCTACATTATGGTGGGTCTTAATCACAGCAGAAGGACCTTTAACAGATACACTTTCTATTACATCAGGATATAAAGTCCCCTGAACCAGAAACTCAACATCTGGAATTTTTTTAGCCTCTTCCTCAAAAATCTCTATAAACAGGTTTCCTATTATTTTTCTCTTTTTTTCTGGGTCTGTAACCCCTTTTAAGGCTTTTAAAAATCTATCCTTAGCATCTACAACAATCAGCGGAATATGAAAGTGGTCTCTAAACGTTTTTTCAACCTGCTCCCTTTCTCCTTTCCTTAAAAGTCCATTATCAACAAATATGCATGTAAGATTATCTCCTATTGCGTTATGAACCAGAACAGCTGCAACTGAAGAGTCAACACCACCAGAAAGGGCACATATTGCTTTCTTCCCGTCTACCATTTTCCTTATTTCAACTTCCTTTTCCATAAGGAAGCTTCCCATTGTCCAGTCCTGTTTACATCCGCATATCTCAACGGCAAAATTCTTTAAAATGTCTTTGCCCATGTATGTATGGGAAACTTCAGGGTGGAACTGGACGCCCCATATCTTTCTTTCTTTGTTCCTTATAGCGGCAAATGGAGCATTATACGTTCTTGCTATAGGTTCAAAACCCTCTGGAAGTTTTGTAACCCTATCCCCATGGGACATCCATACATGTATTTCATTTGGGATATTTTTAAATAGATCCTCATGATTTAAAATCTCAAGCTCTGCCCTGCCGTACTCGTGTCTTTCTGCCTTTACAACCTCACCACCAAAATGGTGGGTTATAAGCTGAAGGCCGTAGCAGATACCAAGGATAGGAAGTCCAAGATCAAAGACCCTTTCATCAGGTCTTGGGGCATCAGGTTCATAAACAGAAGCAGGACCCCCAGAAAATATAATACCTTTGGGATTGTGTTTCATTATTTCTTCAACAGGGGCATTATAAGGAAGAATTTCACTGAAAACATGTATTTCCCTGATTCTTCGTGCTATTAGCTGTGTATACTGGGAACCAAAATCTAAAATTATAATTCCTTGATGCTGCGACAAGGTGGTTACCTCTCGTGAAATTTTTATCAGAATATTATAGATCAAAAAAATATGCCTGTGGTTTCTGGTAAGCCGGGTTCTGTTTTATGTGGCCATTTATCTAAGCTCCCTACCCGGAGGCATCAGGCGGGCAACCTTCAAGCGCCTCCCTATTTGGGATTGCTCCAGGAGGGGGTTACCTAGCCTACTGGCTCACGCCAGTAGCTGGTGGGCTCTTACCCCACCGTTTCACCTTTACCTGCTCAGCTCAGGCTGTTCGGCTTTTTCAGCCTACTAACCACCTGATAGAGCAGGCAGTCTGCTCTCTGTGGCCCTGTCCGTAGGGTTACCCCTACCTGCCTTTCGGCAGCTCCTTGCCCTTTGGAGCCCGGACTTTCCTCTCCCGTCAATGGGAGCAGCCACACCGAAACCACAGGCAGAGATATTATATGAAGGATTTTATTTTTTTCAAACAGTTAACCTTTTATAGGCCTCTATAAGTTTACTTATTTCCTGGGAGGTTAAATTTTTCAGCTCTTCTTCTGTTTTTACATTTTTGTTAAGTATCTGTTTTGTCATTTTAGGAATATCTATTTTTGATCTTTCTGCTAATGTTTTTATGTAGTTTATCTGTTTTTCTGAAGGGGTTGTTACTTTATACTGGGTATCTGTGTAGGCAGGGATATCTTTGCTTTCTAGTTCTCCCCTATAGGCTTTGCTTCCTATGGAGAATAAAGATAAACACTTCCCAATTGCATCTGTGATAGCCCCTTTTATTGCATCTGCAGGGCTTACATTTTCTCCTCCACCTATCTGGGTTCTTTTTAATCTTTCATCTAAAATCCACAATGAAACCTCTACTGTAGCGATATAAACCCTTTCTTTATTACCGCTTTTTCTTAAAACCTCCCTTTCATCAAGGGATATAAGTTTGTAGTCGTAAGACCATATTGTTGTTACACTGTTTAGAGCATCAATAAGAAACTGGGGAATATATCCAATCAATTTTCTTCCCCTTGCAGGTACCTCTTGAAGTGCTTTTGAACCGTAACTGTCTAAAATCTCATTTACCCTTTTTGCGATCTCCTTTAGCTTTTTGTCAAGTTCAATTTTTTCTTCCTTTGGTAATATTTCCATATTCCTCTCCTTATTTTTTCTTAAAAATGATAGACTTACAATTTATGGGATTTTAAGAATTTAGCAAATAAGATGATTTATAACAGAAATTTTATAGGTAGTTGATATAATGTTTTTCCAGTTACTAAATAAATCTGGAGGTTTTATGTTTCCTGACTTGATTAAAATAGGAGATTTTACAATCCATACTTACGGTGTTATGGTTGCACTTGGAATGCTGGTTTCCTTTTTTGTAGCCCTGTATTTTTCAAAAAAAGAGGGAATAAAAGTCTCCCATGCAGAAAATATGTTTTTCTATACCATAACAGGTGGAATAATTGGGGCAAGAATTGCTTATATCCTTGAGCATCCTGAGGAATTTAAGTCCTTTTGGGATTATATAGCTTTCTGGAAAGGTGGTATTGACTGGTTTGGGGCTTTTATAGGGGGAGCAGTTGTTCTGGCTTTTCTTTTATTCAGGTATAAATATCCTGTTTTAAAAATAGCTGATGTAGCTGGTATATCAGTTGTTATAGGACATGCAATAGGAAGGATAGGCTGTACATGTGCAGGCTGCTGCCATGGAAAGCCTGTTCCAGAAGATTCCCCTTTTAAAGATATTGCAATAACATTTCCTGAACATCCTGATACAGCTGCCCCTCCAGGCATTCCCCTTTATCCAACCCAGCCGGCTGAAGCTGTAGGGAATTTTTTAATATTTCTTATCTTGTTTTTCCTGTATAAAAGAAAAAGTTTTGATGGGGAGATTTTCAGTCTGTATATGGTTTTTTACGGAATAGAGAGATTTTTGCTTGAGTTTTGGAGGGGGGTTACCCCTCCAATTCCGGGAATTGGATTAACCTGGAATCAGATTGTTAGCCTCGGTATGGTTGTTATAGGTATTGGGATTTTTATATATGGTTTTTCAACTAAAAGGGAAAGGCATGAAGCTGTATAATCTGTTTAATAAAAAGGTTTTTCATATAGAACCTGGACTTGAAAGAATAAAAAAAGCCTGTGAAGAAATCAAAAATCCACAGAATAACTTTGAGTCTATACTTATATCAGGAACAAATGGAAAGGGTTCTGTGGCTTCTTATCTGGAGTCTCTTTTAAGGAAGCACGGTTATAAAACAGGACTTTTTACCTCCCCCCATCTTGTTGATGAAAAGGAAAGATGGCAGATAAACAGAAAAAAAATACCTGACAGCACACTGGAAAAGTATATAAAAGACCTTAAACCTGTGATTAAAAAGCACAACCTTACATATTTTGAAGCTTCTACCCTTATTGCTTTTAAATATTTTTCAGATGAGGGTGTTGATGTTGCCGTTTTAGAGGTTGGTCTGGGGGGACGCTGGGATGCAACTAATATAGTTGAACCGGAAATTTCTGTAATAACAAACGTTTCTTTTGACCATATCCATCTTCTTGGAAATTCTTTAAAAGAGATTGCAAAAGAAAAACTCGGTATTGCTAGAAAAAAAAGACCCCTTATTGTAGGTTCAAATCAGATGGAGATTATATCCCAGGCAATTTTGAAAGGTATAAAGGAGATATACCACTACCCTATAAATTTTTACTACAGGAAAATAAAACCGAATATGTTTAGTTATTTTTTTAAAAGTTATAAACTTGAAAATCTTGAAATTTCTATGCTTGGGGACAGACAAATCCATAATGCATCAACTGCTTTAACGGCTTTTCTCGTCTTTTTGGAAAAGAAAAATCTAAATCCTGATATAAACGCTGTGAAACAGGCATTAAGAGAAAACAGCTGGCCTGGTAGGATGGAGCTTATTGAAAGAAACCCCCCTGTTGTACTTGATGGAGCACACAATGAGGAAGCTGTTTTTAAAACATTAGATGAAATTACTGCCCTTTATCCTGGTAAAAAGCTGTTTATTGTTTATACAGGAATGAAAGATAAAGACTGGAAAAAGATTCTAAAGATACTTTCCCAGAAGGGGGAGATATTTCTTACAGAGCTTTCTGTATCAAGGGGATTAAAAAAGGAAGATTTTGCCAGGGAAGGCTTTAATGATGTATTTTGTGATCCTATAAAAGCCGTAAATAAAGCAAAAGAAAAAGCAGAAAAAGAAAAAGGGGTTGTTTTGATAACAGGTTCCCTTTATCTGGCTGGGGAAGTTTTAAAGGCATTTAAAGTTTAATTTTACCTTTATATTTTTTGGAAAGTTCCCTCCTCATCTCCCTTTCTTTAATGGCCTGTCTTTTTTCATATTTAGCTTTTCCCCTTGCCAGTGCTATCTCAAGTTTTGCCTTACCATTTTTAAAGTAAAGTTTAAGGGGAATAATTGTTAAACCTTTCTCCTGTACTTTACCCATAAGCTTTAGTATTTCCCTTTTATGAAGCAGAAGTTTCCTTTTTCTATAAGGGTCGTGTTGCAGTCTTGCTGCTGGTTTGTAAGGGGCTATATACATGTTGTATATATACGCTTCACCATTGTCTATTCGGATAAAAGAGTCTTTTAAGTTTACGGCCCCTTCCCTGAGGGATTTAACCTCCGAACCCTGCAGAACAAGGCCAGCTTCGTAAGTTTCTATTATGTCATAGTTGTGATATGCAGTTTTATTTGTAGCCACAACTTTTATTCCCATTTTTTTCACCTTTTGTTTTATACTTCTTTATAAAAAGAGGTTTTAAGTATGAATAACATTATATACGTTATTGTATCTTTTCTCACTTTTACTGTAGCTTCATTTTCTGAGGTTTTATACAAACTTCATGTAGATATTAAGGACAGGAGTATCTACGGAAAGGCTCTTATTGTAAATAATTCAGACAAAAGCATACATATAAAAACAGATTTTTTAACAGTTTTAAAGGGTAATAAAAAGATACTAAAACCAGGGGAAAAGGTATCTATAGAGTACAGTAAGCATATTGGAAAATACTCTGACTTTTTGTATTTAATGGAAAACTGGTATCCAGAGATTGATACATTAGCTGTTTACAGTTTGTCGGTTACTATTCCAGAGGACTTTACAGCAATCTCTGAAGCGGAAAAAATAAAAGAAACACTGCAAAATGGTAAGAAAACTGTATTATTTTACTTTGGGCATCCTGCAGAAGATATACATCTTGTAGCTTCAAAAAAGTATGCTGTTAAAAAAACTTTTGTTAATGGTGTTGAGGTATACACATACTTTTTTAAGGAAGATATAAGTTTAGCAGATTCCTATCTAAAAAAGGCGGTTTTTTTCATAAAAGAGTATGAAAAACTTTTAGGAAAGTTTCCCTATAAAAGATTTTCAATTGTTGAAAATATGTATCCTACAGGTTATTCATTCCCCACTTTTACCCTTATAGGAAAACAGATTTTAAAATATCCTTTTATATTAACCTCCTCTTTACCCCATGAAATACTCCATCAGTGGTTTGGCTGCAGCGTTTACGTGGACTATACTACAGGAAACTGGAGTGAAGGCTTAACTACATACCTGTCGGATCATCTTTTTTCCAAAGACCCCAAAATATATAGAAAGAAACTTTTACTTAAATACATGGCTTTTGTAAATGAAAATAATGAGTACCCCCTTAAAGATTTCAGATATAAAAAAAGCCCTGTTGATGAGGCTATAGGTTATGGAAAAGGGGCTATGGTTTTTCATATGCTGAAAAATATTTCTGGGGATACAGACTTTTTTATGGCTTTAAGGAGATTTTATTCAGAAAATATGTTTAAAAAGGCTTCCTGGAAGGATATAAAGGCAGCTTTTGAAAAGACTTTAGGGACAGATCTTAGAAAATTCTTTAAACAGTGGGTAGAAAAAAAAGGAATTCCATCTGTTAAAGTAGTGGATGCTTCTTCTTATTTGAATGCAAACGGCGAATTTCAAATAGATATAAGCTTAAAAACTGATAATGATTTTTCCTTTATTTTACCTGTAAAAATTTCCTCTTATAGGAAAAATATATTCTCGGTTTTAGATACCTCCCTTGGAAAGGGAAGTATTTTAATGGAGGATATTCCCCTTACCCTTAAAATTGATGAAAAATATGATACATTCAGGAAATTATCAAAGGATGAAGTTTCCCCTGTTCTTTACTTTCTCCTTGGAGAGGAAAATCCTGTTTTTATTGTTGAAAAAAATAAAAAAAATATGTATCTTCCCCTTTTTTCAAAATATAAAAAACCAGAAATCGTATTCCCAGAGGAGTTTTCCTACGATGTTTTAAAAGGAAGAAACGTAGTAATCTGCGGTAGAAAAAATCCTGTTTTAAAAAAGATCTTTGGAAAAATAGAAAGTAAAGATGTCCCTTTTATCAGAGGTTTTAAAAATCCATTTTCCGAAGAAAAAAATATATATCTGCTCCATGTACCAGAAAAGGATCTTTTAAAATCTATTATGTTGTCCCTTAAACATTACGGTGGTTATACCTATGTATCTTTTGGGAAGGATAGAAAGAGATTATTTGAAAATACTCCAGATGGTATAAATATCGTTCTTAACGAGCCCTCTGTCATAGAAACAGAAAATGGGCTTATATCTTATAAAAAGTTAATTACTTACCTTTTTGGAAATAGGGTAATTTATATAGGGGAACAACATACAAAATTTTCCCACCACATTATCCAGTATCAGATAATAAAAGATCTTTATGAAATGGGTATGGACCTGGCTATAGGTATGGAGATGTTTAGTAGAAGCTATCAAAAATATCTGGATATGTATATAAAAGGGGATATCTCAGAAAAAGAGTTTTTAAAAAGAACAAACTATTTTACCCAGTGGAAATACGATTATAACTATTACAAACCTATACTCCGTTATGCAAGGAAAAACAAAATTCCAGTTCTGGGGCTTAATCTTGATCTATCTATAATAGAGAAAGTTGCAAGAAAAGGTATAGATTCCCTTTCTAAAGAAGAAAAGGAAAAACTCCCTGAAGAAATTGATTTTTCAAATCTTGCGTATAAGAAATATTTATACAGAATTTACTCAATGCATACCCACGGCGATTTAAAGGATTTCCAGAACTTCTACCAGTCCCAGCTTCTCTGGGATGAAACAATGGCAGAAACAGCCTCTAAATATCTGAAAAAACATCCGGAAAAAACTCTTATTGTACTTGCCGGTAATGGACATCTTATGTACGGTTACGGTATTCCAGATAGGGTTAAAAGGAGAGTAAACCTTCCCCAAAGTATCATTTTGCAAGATGAAGAAATAAAGAAATACAAAGGAGACTTTTTTATACGTAGCGAGCCTTTTAAGGGAGTTTTATCTAAAAAACTGGGAATTTATGTTGTAGAAACAGGGGAAGGATTAAAGGTAGATAGTGTTATAAAAACATCTGTTGCCGAAAAGGCAGGAATAAAGAAGGGGGATATTATTGTAGAGTTTAATGGAAAACCTATAAAAAACCTTCCTGATTTGAAGGTTCTACTAATTTCCCCTCCTAAAGAAAGCAGTATAACAGTTCTAAGAAAAGGAAAAAGAAAAAAACTAAAACTTATTTTTGATTAATGCAAATCATTTGCAAAAAGATTAAAACATGCTAGGATACTAGGAAGACATTTTAAGGAGGTATGTATGAAAATAGGAGATATCTTAAAAAGTATAAAGCACAGTATCTCTTTTGAATTTTTTCCCCCTAAAACAAAGGAAGGTGAAGATGCCTTATGTGAAACAATAAAGGAACTTGAATATATAAATCCTACCTTTGTATCTGTTACGTACGGTGCAGGAGGTTCAACAAGGGAAAGGACTATAAGGGTTGTGAAAAGGATACACACAGAAACAAACCTCACAGTTATGGCCCATCAGACATGTATAGGCCACACCAAAAAGGAAATTGTGGATATTTTAAAGGAGTATAAGAATATTGGCGTTCAAAATATCCTTGCTTTAAGGGGGGATATACCCCAGGGACAGGAAGAAAGCTTTATATTTCCAGAGGATGGATGTAGATACGCAAATGAGTTAGTAGAGCTGATTAGAAAGGAATTTGGGAACTGGTTCAGTATAGGTGTAGCTGCCTATCCTGAAGGACATCCAGAAAGTCCAAACCTGGAGAGGGATATTTTTTACTTTAAAAAGAAGGTTGAGGCTGGAGCTGAATTTGCCATAACCCAGATGTTTTTTGATAATAGGTTTTTTTATGACTTTATGGATAGAGTTGAAAAAGAAGGTATAGATATTCCTATAATCCCTGGGATTATGCCTATTACGAACTTTAAACAAATAAGAAAATTTGCCCTTATGTGTGGTGCAACAATACCTGAAGAGCTTGTAAGGAAACTTGAAGTTTACGAGGATAAACCAGAGGAAGTTGAAAAAATAGGAATAGAATATGCCGTAGAGCAGTGTAAGGACCTTTTAAAACATGGAGTGAAAGGTCTTCACTTCTATACCCTTAATAAGTCAAAGGCTACAATAGAGATTTATGAAAGGATAAAAGATCTTTTGTAAGGGGAAGCTTAAAGCTTCCCTTAAATGATTAGTGGGGATGTTTTCTCATAAACTCTTCCCACGTCATTTTATATCTGTGATAAAGCCATTTAGCAACAGCTTCTTTTTCCTCTTCAGTCATGCTTTTTCCAATTGGAGGCATAACGCCAAATACCTTGTAAGCCATAGGCATGCAGACACCTTTTTCCCTGGAAGGATTGGTAATGTAGTCCTTAACAAAAGCTACAAATTTTTCTTCCGTGGGATAGAACTTTTTAACCCTGGCTGAAACTTCAGACATTGGAGGTGCACCAAAAGGTGGTCTTCCTCCTCTCATAACAGTTTTCCTTATATCCTTCACCTGTTCTGGGGAAACTGTTTCCCAGTGGCAGGCAGCACACTTATTTTTGTAAATTTGATAGCCCTTTTCAATCGTAGGTTTTATTGTCTGTTCCTGACTTTTTACCTGACAGGAAAAAGCAATAGCCCCAACGATGCCAATCCCAAGAAGAATTTTCTTCATATTGAAACCTCCTGTTAAACATTTAAGATTTTATAAGTTATAGCAGCTTCTATTTGTCCTATAATACCACTTATAACAAGATACAGAATAATTAAAACAACAATAAACTGGAAGTGTTTTGATCCCTCAGAAGGTATCTTTAGAATTTTTTCTCCACCTACAAACACCAGATAAAAGGTATAAAAACTTCCTAAAAATATCATGAACATAGATAAAGGAGAGTTCATAACATAAAACGCACCTGCTGCCCATGTAGGCACAAGGGCAAAAGCGGCTACAGTAAAAGATTTATTTGGATCTTTTATACCCCCAAAAGCTGGAGACAGAAAAAATATAATAATGGTAAGGACAACAGGTTTAAGAAGCTCAAATCCATAGGTAACAAACATAATAAGAAGTTCCTGGGTTATGTCGTTATCTAAAAGCTCATTCATCAGTGCTTCCATATAGGCAATAGTTCGTTGGGGTTGTTCTGGATCATCTTTAGCCATTTCTAAAAACTGCTTAATCGCACTAACATAATAATCCCTGAAAACAACAAAACCGATAAAATGGCTAACTGCCGGAATAAATGCAAAGAAGATAATAAGCTTCAGGTAAAGCTCTTTAATTGAAAAATTTTCCTGGGCTAACTTTTCCCAGGCCTGTTTAGGCTTAATGTACAGGTCTAAAAAGTATTTAACCATTAAAACCCCCGTTTTGATAAGATATTGTTATCTAAAATTATATCAGTTAGAGGAAACATTGGACGAGAAACTAAAGGAAAAGTACAGAATATTTATAGGAAAAAATGCAGATTATTATTTGAAAAAATTTGAAGTCTTTGAAAAAACCGGTTCTTCCTTAAGCTGGAACTGGGCGGCCTTTGGTTTTGGTATATTCTGGATGGTTTATAGGAAGATGTATCTTTACGCTTTTTTGTCTATGCTTCTTATATTTTTTATCAATATACTGGAAGTTTCCCTGAGACTTTCCCCCCTTTTATCTTTTTTTCTCTCCTTGTGGTTGTGGGTTGGTTTTGGTCTATTTGGGAATTATCTTTACTACCTGCATGTAAAAAAGAAAGTTATGGAAATTATTATCCAGTATCCAAAGGAAGATGAACAAAAACTTATCCTGGAAAAAGAAGGAGGAACAAGCTGGCTTTCTGTTTTTATTTTTGTTTTTATCTTTATTCTGGCAAGTGGTATTTTAGGAAGCTATCTAGAAAACAGATACTAATCATATAAAAAAGGAGGTTTTTAATGGAAGAGCTTAAAAAACTTATTACAGAAGCCTGGGAAAACAGAGAACTTTTAAAAGAAAAAAAGTATCAGGATGCTGTAAGGGAAACTATTGATCTTTTAGACAAAGGAAAAATCAGAGTCGCAGAAAAGAAAGATGGAGAATGGGTAGTTAATGAATGGACTAAACAGGCTATTCTCCTTTATTTCCCAATTCAGGATATGCAGGTAATGGAGGTTGGTCCATTTGAGTATTACGATAAAATACCTCTAAAGAAAAACTGGAAAGAGGCAGGGGTAAGGGTAGTTCCGCCAGCAACAGCCAGATACGGCTCCTTCATAGAAACAGGGGCAATACTTATGCCTTCTTACGTTAATATAGGGGCGTATGTTGGCTCTGGAACCCTTGTTGACACGTGGGCTACTGTAGGTTCCTGTGCCCAGATAGGAAAAAATGTTCATCTTTCTGGCGGTGTAGGTATAGGCGGTGTGCTTGAGCCTCCTTCTGCAAAGCCTGTTATTATTGAGGATAACTGCTTTATAGGTTCAAGATGTATTATTGTTGAAGGGGCAGTTATAGAAGAGGAAGCTGTTTTAGGAGCAGGTGTTGTTATTACTGGTTCAACAAGAATTATTGATGTTTCTGGAGATGAGCCTGTTGAGTATAGGGGAAGGGTTCCTGCAAGGAGTGTCGTTATTCCAGGGGTTATGAACAAAAAATTCCCAGCCGGTGAATATGGTGTTCCAGTTGCACTGATTATAGGAAAAAGAAAGGAAAGCACCGACAAAAAGGTATCTTTAAATGAGGCTTTAAGGGAGTTTAATGTAGAAGGATAAGCAGGCAAACTGCCTGCTTTTACAAAGCAGCAGCAGGAGGACTTTTATGGATAAAGAAATTCCTTTTTTAGAAGGGGTTAAAAAGTTTAAAAACTTAAAATTTAAAGAATATGAAGAAAAATACAAAGAACTTATAGAAAAAGGGCAACATCCAAAAGCCCTTTTTATCACATGTTCTGATTCAAGGATTCACCCTGATGAGATAACAGGGGCTGATATAGGGGACCTTTTTATTGTCAGAAATATAGGAAATATGGTTCCACCTTTTAAACCTGATAATGAGTTCCACGGAGTTGCTGCAGCAATAGAATATGCAGTTTCAGTGCTGAATGTTCCAGATATTATTATATGTGGACATTCCCACTGCGGGGCATGTGAAAGTTTGTATAAGGAACTCCCAGAAGATATTGAGATAATCCACGTTAAAAAATGGCTGACTTTAGGAAATGATGTTAAAGAGAAGGCTTTAGAAAGGATTAAAGAAAAGGGAAGGCCTTTGTTTGAATTGACGGAGAAGTTAAATATTGTTAAGCAACTTGAGAACCTATTGACCTATCCCGGGGTTAAGAAAAGGGTAGAAGAAGGGAAGATAAGGTTACACGGCTGGTATTATGTAATAGAAAAAGGGGAAATATACTACTATTCCCCCTGTGAAAATAAATTTTTACCTCTGGACTGAAAATGGTAAAGGTGGGACTTACAGGTTCTATAGGAACGGGAAAATCAACTGTAGCGGAGATTTTTAAGCAGTTAGGGGCCTATGTTATTGATGCTGATAAAATTGTTCATTCCCTTTTAAAAAGGGAGGATGTCAAGAAGAAGATAAAAGATATTTTTGGAGATGTTTTTGATGAAAATGGAGAG
>CAZHWB010000049.1:0-4734 GCA_964536105.1 uncultured Aquificales bacterium
ACTTTTTCATTCCTAAACCTCCTAAAGTTTTTGATTTTCGCATATTCTAATATTAGAAAAGATAAAAAAAGGGGCATTACCACCCCTTCTATAAGAGAAACTTATAGATTAAATCCCCTTTCCCCATGAACCTCTTCATCAAGTCCGATTGTTTCTGTTTCTTCGTCAACTCTAGCACCACCAGTAAGAATAGAAGAGATAAAGTAAAGGACAACTGTCATGATAGCTGTAAACACTATAGTAAATACAACAGATTCTATCTGAACAATAATCTGTCCTATTCTATCGCCGTTTTGAAGTGGAGAACCGTCCCATGCAAGTGGTTGTAAAGCAAAGAAACCTGTAGCAATAGCTCCCCATATACCTGCAAGTCCGTGAATTCCAAAAGCATCTAAAGAATCATCATAACCAAGAACCTTTTTAAGAACGAAAACACCAAACCAACCTACAATACCTGCAATAAGGCCAATAATAAGGGCCCCTTTTGCATCAACAAAACCTGCAGCTGGTGTAATTGCCACCAGACCAGCTATAGCACCTGAAGCTGCACCAAGTAATGTTGGTTTTTTTGCTGTAATCCATTCCATCATAACCCATGAAAGTAAGGCCATAGCCGTAGCCACGTTTGTTGTCAGGAGGGCAACACCTGCCACCTCATTAGCCCCGAAAGCCGAACCAGCATTAAAACCAAACCAACCAAACCATAAAAGTCCTGCACCTAAAGAGGTTAAAACTACAGATGAAGGAAGTATGGCAGTTTTCTTATAATCCTTCCTTTTCCCAAGAAGTAAAGCTAAAACAAGTCCTGTTACCCCTGCGTTAATATGAACAACTGTTCCCCCTGCAAAATCCAAAGCTCCATCATCAAACAGGAAACCTCCTCCCCAAACAACATGGGCTATAGGAGCATAAACAAAGGTTACCCATAAAATAGAAAAAATAACCCATGTAGAAAACTTCATCCTTTCAATAACAGCTCCAGAAGCAAGGGCTATTGTTATAGCTGCAAATGTTGACTGAAATGCAATAAATACCCATTCAGGATAGGTTCCACTTAAAGAATTGTAGTCTATCCCATTTAGTAAAAACTTAGATAAATCTCCAATGATAGCGTATAACCCACCTTCACCATCACTAAAGGCAAGGGAATACCCCCACAAAGTCCATACAACAATAGCAATAGCATAAGCTGAGAGAACCATCATAGCGGTGTTTACAATATTTTTAGATCTTGTCATTCCGCCGTAGAAAAGGGTTAAACCTCCTACAGACATAAGAACTACAAAAGCTGTTGCCGTTATCATCCATGCCGTATCACCGGTATCAAGCTTTGCCTCCTCAGCAAATGCTAAAGCCGGTGCCAGTAACGTAGAAAGCAGGCCCAGGTGTTTTAATCTCATTATTAAACCTCCTTATATATTATTTCAATAAACATCATCATAATGCCTCCTCTCCCCTCTCCCCTGTTCTTATCCTTACTGCATCATCAACAGGGATAATAAAAATCTTCCCATCACCAACCTTTCCTGTTCTTGTTGCAGAAATAATTGCCTCTACTACCTTCTCTACCATTGTGTCTTCAACAACAAGCTCAATTTTCAGCTTTGGAAGAAAGTCAATGACATACTCAGCCCCTCTATAAAGCTCTGTATGCCCCTTTTGTCTTCCAAATCCCTTCACCTCTGTAACAGTAATACCGAAGTTTCCTATTTCTGTTATAGAATCTTTCACATCGTCTAATTTGAAAGGTCTTATTATGGCCTCTATTTTTTTCATACTGTAAACCTCCTTCCAGGGTTGCAGACTTAGAAAACAAAGAATATGCCAAATGTGTAAGTTATTGATAATAAAAAATTTTTATATATAGAGGTCTGTTTGTATGTAGGGTAATGACTATGTGATGTGCAGGACTTTAAAGGTTATGCATAAAAAAAGTGCAGTTATGCTGAATATAAACAGTGGCAGAAACCTAAAGCTATGGCATCTGCTTCATCATATGTTTCTGGTTTTTTATTGAACAGCTTTTCAACCATCATGGCAATCTCTTCTTTATTTGACCATCCGTAGCCTGTTATAGCGTTTTTTACCTGCTGGGGAGTGTATTCATATACAGGAATATCATGAATTGCAGAGATCAGCAGAATAACACCCCTTACCTCCCCAAGTTTTATTATTGTTTGGGGATTTTTACCGTAAAAAGAGCTTTCTAAAGCTATCTCTGAGGGGGTTTCTTCCTGTATAAGTTTATTTAGATAGTCAAAAAGATGTTTAAAGTTTTCCGGTTTTTTCCTGGGTAGTTTTATTGTTCCAGACTTTAAAAGTTTTGGAGATGTAGGATGTTTATAAAAAAGGGAAAACCCGGTTTTGTAATTTCCCGGGTCTATGGCAAGTATTTTTGTATAATCCATTATGAAACTTTTGCCATTATTTCTTCTGGAATTTCAAAGTTTGAGTACACTTTTTGAACATCATCACTGTCTTCCAGGGCATCTAAAAGTTTTAGAAGTTTTTCGGCTTTTTCAGGGTCTTTTACCTCTACAGTTGTTGTAGGAATTCTAGTTATTTCTGCTTTTTCTATTTCAACACCTTCTTTTTCTAAGTTCTCCTTAACAGAATAAAGCTCTTTAGGTTCTGTTCTTATCTCATAATACTCGTCGTCATCCATTATTACATCCTCAGCTCCAGCTTCTATGGCCTTTTCAAAAATCGTTTCCTCATCATATTTGGATTTAGGAACATAAATAACTCCCTTTTCCTCAAATAAAAAGGAAACACAACCAGATGCACCTAAATTACCACCGTGTTTTGTAAATATATGTCTAACTTCTGCTGTCGTTCTATTTCTATTGTCTGTTAAACACTCAACAATTACAGCTACACCTTCTGGACCATACCCTTCATAAACAACCTCTTCATAACTAACCCCTTCAAGTTCACCTGTTCCCCTTTTTATCGCCCTTTCAATATTTTCTATAGGCATATTTGCTTTTTTTGCCTTTTCAATTGCTATTCTAAGTCTAGGATTAAACTCAGGATCTCCACCCCCCTGTCTTGCAGCAACTGTTATTTCCCTTAAAAGCTTTGTAAAGAGCTGACCCCTTTTGGCATCCATTTTTGCTTTTTTATGTCTTATGTTATGCCACTTACTATGTCCAGCCATTTTAAAACCTCCTCTTATAGTCTTCTTGCAGGAAAATATTCCTTTTTACTGTTAAATCAATATATTATAACAGTTAGAAATGACTTCCTTAATCGGAGAAAATGAAAAGTTTAATGGAAATCCACAACAGACTGAAAGAAGAATACGATGTAGAAAACTGGTGGCCTATTTACGATGGGAAAGAACCCTTTACA
Source organism: uncultured Aquificales bacterium (assembly GCA_964536105.1). Lineage (GTDB taxonomy): Bacteria > Aquificota > Aquificia > Aquificales > Hydrogenothermaceae > JAADDV01. The sequence continues at coordinate 3,355 of CAZHWB010000049.1, forward strand.
GAAATATCTGTGGGGGCAATCCTCACACAAAATACAAACTGGAAAAATGTTGAAAAGGCAATTAGAAATTTAATTTCAGAGGATATTCTTAGTTTGGAGATATTAAAGGATATTGATATAAAAATCCTTGAAAAAGCCATCAAACCTGCAGGTTTCTACAAAAGAAAAGCCCAAACTATAAAAGAGTTTTCTAAAAATGTGTTAAATCAAAAAAATATAAACAGGGATTTTCTTCTTTCTATAAAGGGGATTGGTAAAGAAACAGCCGACAGCATATTGCTGTATGGGCTTAATGAACCAATTTTTGTTATAGACAGTTATACAAAAAGGCTGTTTGGCCGTTTAGGATTTGTAAATCCTAATGAAACATACAACAATTTACAAAAGTTTTTTATGGATAATCTTCCTGACGACTATATCCTTTTTCAGGAATTCCATGCAGGTATTGTTGAACACTCCAAAGCTGTATGTAAGAAAATCCCTGACTGTGAAAACTGCCTCCTAAAAGATATATGCAAAAAGGAGATTTAAGACTGCCTTCAGGCAGTCTTGTTTTTAATTTTCAAAACCATATACCACAGGGAAATTTTTAGATTTCCACTCTTTTATTCCCCCTTTAAGGTTATAAACCTGTTTTGCCCCCCACTGCTCAAGCATTTTACTTGCTGTAACACTTCTATTTCCACTTCTGCAGTAAACAAGGATTTTTTTGTCCTTTATTCCCTTTCCAGCTAGAAAAATATACCTGAAAAGTTGAACTGGAATCAGGTTTGAGTCTTTTATATGGCCGTCCTTGCTGTATTCTTCCGGTGTTCTGACGTCCAAGATTACAACATTGTTTTCCTTCATTAGCTTTGCAAATTCCTCAGCTGAAACATCCTGATACCCAAAAGAGTAAGCCGAAACAAGCAATAGAAGTAAAAAAGAATAGATACTCTTTTTCATATTTCCTCCTTAACTATTAGAATATATGAAAATGAGAATAATATTTCAGGTGAAAAAATTTAGTGAAAAGGACCGCCATAGGCGGTTAGGATAAAATCTTTATCATCTTTTCGTCATTTAACTCCATGGCAAGGTCTAAAGGTGTTTTTCCTGCTTTATTTTTTATACTTTTATCTGCACCAGCTTTTATAAGCTGGTAAGCAATATCTGCTGAACTTGCTATAACAGCAAGATGCAAAGGGGTATTTCCTTCATTACTCTGTATGTTTGGATTAGCCCCCTTTTCCAATAGGAGCTTAACGATATTTTCATAACCTCTATCAACAGCTATGTGGAGGGGTGTTTCCCCAAAAGCTCCCTGAATATTTACATCGGCACCTTTATCAATAAAGTGTCTTACAAGTTCAATATCTCCTTCTTTTACTGCAACGTGAA
>CAZHWB010000050.1:0-2647 GCA_964536105.1 uncultured Aquificales bacterium
ATCTTCTGCTACTGCATAATAGTGAATAACATCACCTGGCTTTGCATTCAGCATTTCTGGGGTTATTACCCCGGAAAACCTACCTTCCCTTCCTTTTCCTTTGAATTTAAGAAGTTCTTTTTCCGATTTTTCCGTTCCTGCAAAAAGTATAACGTCCTCTATTCCTACATCGTCTCTGACAGAAATTTCTATAGGTATTTTTGTTGTAGCACTGCAGAAAATATCTCTTCCAGGAACAGGTATATGGACCACTGGAGGAAGATCATCCTTTGCTCTAATTGTATATGATAAAAGCCCAGGATTTTCTCTTCCTTCTTGATCTTTTATAAATAGATAGTATTTACCACTTTTTGTTACTTTAAAAATATAGCTGAATGTTTTAGTGGTTAGCCTTTTCATCTCCATTTTAGGGGATTCATATATCTTGATTTTTGCATACGCAAGAGGTTTGTTGAATGTTATCTTTAGTGTAGTCATTGTTCCTTTTAAGACTTCAATGGGTCCTTGGATAGGAACATTTACCTGGGCAGGGAGCTTTGTATATTGCGGAAATGAAAAGGTAGCTAATATTTTTTCAGGCTCAGGTGGGATTATGACTTTAACTTTATAGAGCTTTGTTCTAATACCTTTTGCTTTTATATAATAACCAAAAGGTTTGGAAACAGAAGGAACGACATGCGCAAAGTTGGAACCTGTGAACACCATTGGGAAAGAATGCTCCTCGCCCTTTCTTTTTATACAGAGAGTCATAGATTCTGGAGGAGAACCTTTTTTCACAAAGGCCTCAATCCTAAGATCAGTCCCTTTTAGTACTTCTGTATCTCCTGGATTTACAATTATATTAAATGCTTTTATATGAGGTGCTGAGTCGTCAGACAAAAACAACCTTTTTAAAGTTGTTTTTGCATAATTCGGGGAGAAAGTAAGATAAACCAACCAAGCTAAAGCTGTTGTTCCAAGAATCATGAAAATATTCTTTAAAATTGATAGTGGTGCAGCTTTTGCAGGGTCAGCTTTCTCGGCTTTTATTTCTGCCTTATCCGCAAGAAGGGATACATAGGGATTATCAGGATCCCTACGTAAAAGAAAAAGGGTATTAATAATCATATTTTCTAGGTGACGGTTTGCCTTCTCTAATTTAAGCGCAGAAACCTCTGGTGGATTATTCGAAAAAACGGGTATAACTAGTCTCAAGAAATAAAGGAAACCCAAAAATATGGATATTGATGATAATGATATCCTAAAAATAAATGGAAGGGATATCAATGCATCAATAACACATACTAAAAATATTGTTATTGCAGGGATAATGAGGCCTACAAGAAGAGCTTTAAGGAAGGATATGGTTCTCCATCTAAGTTCGGTTTTAAATAATGCCTTTTTTATTTTTGCTGGAATCTTCACAATTCTACCTCCCCAAGTTTAATATCTCTACCATCATCTGGGACATTAACAACAAAATCCTCTCTTTTTATTATATTTTTTATCCCCGGAATTATTTTACCTTTTACTTTTCCGGAGACTCTAAAAAGAAAAAGCCTGTTTACAATCTCCCATTTATTTTCCTCTATTTCATTAAATATGTATAGGTCCCATCTTGCTTGTTTTCTGTTTGAGAACGTTGTTATTCCTTTTCTTCTTCCTTGAACAATGGCTATAGCTTTGTTTTTGTCAATATATCCTGCAATAAGAACCTTTTTTTCATCAAAGTACTCTTCCACATCCTGGACCTTATAAATTAAATATTTTAATTTTTCTTTTTGGATAGGTTTTATGTGCTTTGGCCATCCTAAATAGATATTTTCTCCTTTTTTGGCGAAAAGATACACTTTACCTGGAAGGACGCCGGGGATAGTAAACTCATTATTCTTTTTTGATTTTTTTGGGCCATATGAAACTATGTGTTCAAGTGATACAGCCCTAAAAAGTGCATCGCCATCATATTGAAAGATGATTTTTGATAGCTTTGTTAAGGGTTTGGATTTTCCAAGAACAATTTCTTTTACCCAAACGAGATCTTCTAACTTTTGCCCTTTTTTTCCTCTTTGGTTAGTAGTAAGTATGATTTTGTGCTCTTCCTCTTCTTCTCCGACAATTTCAAAAACATGAAGAACGCAAGGATCCAAATGTCCTACTAATCTTTGTCCTGTTTTTAAAATAATTGTGGCACGGAGCTGTCTTATCGGCCTGAAAAAAGGCAACTTAATCTTTGTATTTCTTGATTCTTCCTGGAACATCCAACCTTGTAAAAGCTCTTCTTTTTCAACAGAAAAAAGGATCCTTGCTACTTTTTGAGGCTTTAACCTTATCCTTCTTTTAGAGGATGGAATGTATAAAGAAAAAATACCAGGATAATCAATTTCTATATCCCCTTTTATTATTTTCCCGTTTGAAAGTACTATTGTCCCTGTTAATTCATCTTGTCCATATAAATTTAAAATCGTAGTAAAAAACAAAAATGATATGCAGATAAAGTGTTTAAAGACCATATATCTTCCTCCTTATCCACCATTCAGTACTGAGAAAAATAACAATAAGGATAAATAGAAGTGGAGTTGTTCTCGGGTTAAATGTGTTGTAACCTAAAGTCTTTATCCTTCTTTTTTCAAGAAGCTGTGGTAGGTTTTGACAAGATACAGCATCCAAC
>CAZHWB010000051.1:0-2951 GCA_964536105.1 uncultured Aquificales bacterium
TTTGGTAATGGGAAAAGGAATCGCATACGAAGTAAAGAAGAGGTTCTCTGGAATAGACAGGATATTAGGACATCTTGTATCAAAATATGGAAACAAAGTTTTTTATATAGGAAAATTTCATCTTTATACTCCAAATAGAAAAAGGGAAATAGGGCTGATTTCCTTTCCTACCAAACATGGTCTGGTAAGGGTTAAGGACATAAATGAAGATTTAATACTGCCCAGATACAGAAAATCTATAAAAATGTATAAACCTAAATTCATAGAAGGCTGGAAGCTTTATTCGGATAGAAAACTGATAGAAAAATCACTAAAAGAATTAACGGAACTGGATCTAACTGAATTTGAGAGATTATGGTTGCCAATAGGTGGAGTAGAAAACGGCGGATTGTCTTTGGATGATGTTTTACCTCTGTATGAGAAATACATAGACAAAATACAAGCTAAAAAGGTGATCCTCTTTACAAAAGACGGTATCTAAACTAATCACAGATTTTACGGAAAATCATAGAAAACAATCCTTGAAACTTCCATCAAAAATTTCTAAAATAAAGCTGTGCCAATGAAGCCAGAGAAACAGTAGGAAGAAACAAATTAAAAAAATGCCGATTAGAGCATATAAACACAAGCATAATGCAAATAAGATAAAAATAAAAACAATAAAACAAATACTTACAGAATATAGAAGAACAGCAAACCTTATATCAAAACTACAATGGAAAATATTTTTCAAAGAAGGCAGATTTAATAAAAATCAAGACATTAAACACGTACCATCAAAGCTATCAGAAAGATATAAACAAACATGCCAATATCAAGTTGTATCAGTGTTAAACAGTTATATATCAAACAGACAAAACTATTTTGTAAAAATAGTCTACAGAAGCGATTTAGACGAAGATACAAAATTTATTCTATTTGTAATAAACAAATCAAAGGCTTGGTTTAATGAGAAGCTAAAAGAAGCAACATTAAAAGATGAAAAGGGTAAAGTAATAAAAGAACTACCAATAGAAAAATACCATTACAAAATAGCAAGGAAAATAATAAGATATACATTTAAAAGAAACAGGTTTCCATCATTTAAACATATATCAATGCAGTTAGACCAGAAAGCAGCAAAAATAGAAAAGAAAAAAGGAGAGAAAGCAAAAGAGTTTGACTGGTGGATAAAACTATCAACCCTTAAAAAAGGGAAGCCAATATATTTGCCAGTGTATAAGAACAGTTATTTTGAAGAAAAAAAAGGCAGGCTGTTAAACTTTGTCCAGATAAACGAAAAGGAAGGACAAATAGAAATAGCCTTTTTGAAGGATATACCAAAAGAAATAAACTATATACCAAAAACACAAAAGATAAGCATAGACATAGGGCTAAAAGCACTATTTGCAGTAAATACAGGAGATTTGGAAGACAATTTTATAACCACCTAAAACAATACGATAGGATAATAACCCAGCTACAAGCAAACTTACAAAGACAAGGGATAAAACCAACAGAAAGTAAAAGATACAAAGAACTAAATAGGAAATTAAAAGAATACATAAAAAATGAGATAAACAGGTTGTTAAACAGGATATTTAAAATATACCAGCCAGAAGAGATAGTAATAGAAGACCTAAACTTTAGAAATAGCGATTTATCTCCACAAATAAACAGATTATTAAATAGATTCGGAATGAAGATAATAAAGCAAAAGTTAGCAGATTTAGAGGAAAGATACAAAATCAGGATAATAAAAGTAAATCCAGCATATACAAGTCAAACCTGCTCAAATTGTGGATATGTAGATAAAAGAAACAGGAAATCACAAGAGGAATTTGAATGTTTAATGTGTGGAAAAAAGATAAATGCAGATATAAATGCAAGTAGAAATATTGGGGTTGGAAGTTCTAACCCTATGAAATATTTAAGAAGAAGAACCGTCCTTAGAATGCTCGTAAGGGCATATCTAAGCGACGTTAAATATTACGCCTGTAATAGTCGGGCTCGTGAGGTAATTTTGAGCAATAGATATTTTATTGGCTATAGTGAGCCGCTCAAAATTACCTCCAAAGAGAAATCATAGGAAACTTCTATATCTTTCTATGATTTCTCAGACTATTATAAAGCGATCCCGCAAAACAACTGATTTTATCCCTGCTAGAAGAGAAAATAAATAATATAGAGCTCAGCCGAAATAATAGAAAAGCAGATAAACCAAAACCGAATTGTTGAAAATTTCAAAACTAATTGGCACTGGTTACCAAATAGGCTATTATAATAGATGAAAACAAATTAAAAGTTAAATTTCTACGGAAATGTTTCTGTAAAAAAAGAGGTACAAAATGGAGTATAAAGAACTGAACAACCTGGAAGAAATAATAAACTACATAAAACCAGCAAAAACCTTATGCATTGACACAGAAACAACGGGGCTCTATCCAAATATTGATAGGATTAGACTTCTCCAGATAAAATCTGATAAGAGCAACTTCGCGATAATAATAGATCTGTTCTCTATACCATTTAGACCATCGGTCATCGCAAAATACTTCATAGACAAAAAGTTAATACTCCATAATGCTAAATTTGACCTTGGATTTCTGGCAAGAGAGGTATCAACTTCTCTCTTAAAAAACGATTTTGAAGACACATACCTGATTGGAAGAGTCTTTGAGTTTGAACAAAGCTCTTCTTTGAAGGATATGGTTAAAAGACACCTAAATATTGAACTTGATAAAAAAATGCAGAACTCTGACTGGACATCCTCAAATCTGCTACAGGAACAAATGGAATACGCTGCTGCCGACGTTATATACTTAGAAAAGCTATATAAAGAATTAGAAAAAAAATACAACTTCAAGGAAAATCCTGTCTATAAGCTGGAAAAGGCAGTTATTCCATACATTATAGAAATGGAAATCAAAGGAATAAAATTTGATAAAGAAAAAGCTATAAAACTCTACAAA
>CAZHWB010000052.1:0-9287 GCA_964536105.1 uncultured Aquificales bacterium
GGAAAAAGAAAATTTGCAAGGATAAAGCCTGAAAATATAAAAATTGAAACATAAATTGATAAAAATAAAGGATATTTTAAATGTTTGAAGGTTTAAAACAGTGGGCTGAAGAAATTGTTGCAGATTACGGCTATCTTGGAATTTTTATTGTTTCTTTTACAGAAAGCATAATACAGCCGGTTCCCCCTGACCCTTTTATAACAGGAGGGACCGCATTTGGTCTTGTTCCTGTAAATGCAGCGTTGATAGCTACTATAGGAAGCGTTTTAGGAGGTCTTGTAGGTTATCTTTTAGGAAAGTATTTAGGGGAACCTGTTTTAAAAAAATTTATATCTGAAAAACATTATGAGAAAGGGGAGATACTTTTCAGAAAGTACGGGATATGGGCTGTTATAATAGCTGCAATTACCCCAATACCTTTTAAGGTTGTCTGCTGGATGGCTGGAATTTTTGAGATGCCCATTTTAGGATTTTTAATAGCTGCCTTTGTAGGGAGACTTCCAAGATTTTTATTTATGGCATTTTTTGGGCAATGGCTGGCAAATCTGTAAACTGTTATAAATGTGAATATTTTTATATAACATGGGATAAAAACTTCCCCTACGGATGCAGGGCATTTGGTTTTAAAAGTAAACTTTTACCCTCAATAGAGGTAAAAAAGGCATCTGGTAAAGAATGCTTGAGTTTTAAAGAAAAGAAAAAACGTTAAGCTCTACCTATTTCATTTGATTTTTGCTCCATTGCATCAAGACTTCTCATTAATGTTCCGTAAATCTCAAATCTTCTCTGGGCTTCTATAAGGGAAATCATCTCTTTTACAGGATTTATATTTGATTTTTCCAAAAATCCCTGGTTTATAACAACCTCTGCTGGAATTTCACCGCCGTTTGGCTTATAGTAATTTCCGCCTATAGGTGTTACATCTGTAAAGTTTGATATTTTAATAATTGTAACAAGCTCCCCATTCTGGAAGATCTCTCCTAATTCTGATATGGACAGATTTTCTGTTCCTTCAAGCTGGATTTTATTTCCCCCTTCATCTAAAAGATAATTTCCCCTTGCATCAACAATATAACCCTCTGGATCAAGGAAAAAATGTCCATCCCTTGTATAAACAATACCACCTGGGGTTTGTATATTAAAAAATCCATCTCCCTGTATAGCAAGATCAAGGGGTTCTCCTGTTTCTTCCAGCTGTCCCTGCTCCAGTATAACTGGAGATGCCTCAAACCTTGGAAATACAAAAAGGTCTTTTGTATCCCCCTGATTTTTTGGTATATACTGGCTCATTTCTTTTAGAAGTATTTTTTTAAATCCGGGAGTATCTACATTTGCAATATTATTTGTTGTTATGTCTAACTGTTCTAAAGCTCTTTTTCCTCCAGAAGCCAGAACATATATAGGTTGGAAATTTACAGCCATATAGACACTCTCCCTTTTTCTTTCTATTCGAATTCTTCTGAAAACAGCTTTAATCTTTCCTGGGCTGTAATTATACTTGTTATTTTTATAGCAAAGTTGTTGTCTACAGTATACAGTTCTCCTTTTGCAACAAGTTTGCCGTTTACTTTAAGATCAACAGGCTGGTTTATGAATTTGTCAAGCTCCACTATAGAATTAGGTGCAAGTCTGAGTATCTCCTCCAGTGGAAGCTCTGTTTGACCTACTTCTACAGATACTTCAAGGGGAATATCCATAAATATTTCTAATTTTTCCTTTTCAATTGCCACTTTTTCGCTTTCAGATGTTTCCTTTTCTATTTCTTCTTCCTGTGGAGCCATTTCTGCAGCTTTTGCCCATTCCTCGGCGAGTTTTTCCTGATCTACATTTTCGTCGGGGGTTTCTATATCAGCTTCTTCCTGGGACTCTTCAGCCATTTTGCTCCATTCTTCGGCAAGCTTGTCCTGGTCAACCTCTTCCTGATTTTCCTCTATATTTTTATTCTCCTCCATCTTTTACCTCTTTCTTTTCATTATTTTCCTGTATTCTCTTTGTTATCATTGCTGCGTATTTATTTTCAATTTTTCCAAGTTTAGCAAGGAATTTTTTACTTTCTTCAACATAAAGGGGGAACTCATCATCTTTAGAAACGTGTAAATGTATCTCAGTTCCTTCTTCCCACGAGAGAATATCCCTGACTTTAAACTGTTTTCTCAGCAGTTCAAGGGACAGCTTAAGCTTTAGCTTCAAGACCTTTTCTGTTAATGTTTCTTTCCAGACAGGGTCCTCTGTTAAAGGCGACTGGGAGTATACTATATCCTTTATAGGCATAAACATACCCTGGGGAAACACAAAGAAAAAAGGAGCCTCATAGCCCCCTATATCAAGACTGCACTCTACAACAATTATCTTTTCATTTGGGGAAACAATCTTTGCAAGGCTTGGATTAAGTTCTACAGATACAAGTTCAACATTTATAGGGTAAAGACTTTCCCATACTTCCTCAAATGTTTTCAGTATAACTTCCACAAAATCATGCACTATTTTTGTTTCTAATTTTGTAAACTCCCTTCCCTCTACCTTAAAAGGCTGGGCTGGACCTCCAAACAAAACACTGATAACTGTAAAAACAAGTCTTGAGTCTATTATAAGAAGGGCATTCTCTTTTAACGGTCTCATTGTAAAGATAGAGAAGCTTGCAGGTAGAGGTATCTTCATCATAAATGGATTAAAACGGGATATATACATATTGTCCTTTGATACCATTCCAACATCATGGATAATCTTCCTGACCTCTTCTCTGAAGAGTTTTATCCATCTTTCAAAAATCATATCAAGGCCAGGAAGACCCCCCTTTTTTATATGTTCAACCTCTGAAAAATCAAAAGGTTTTGCCCCGCTTTTATCTAATTCTTCCTCTTTCTTTTCTTCACTCTCCCCACCACCAAGTAAAGCATCTATCTCTTCCTGAGATAGGAACTCTTCAGACAATATTTTCCTCCTGTTTTAGTAGAACTTATCGTTTTTATGTATAAACAGTTAAATCATTTCTTCCCCTGCACCATATTCAATAATGCCCTTCTCTATAAGACTTTTGATAGTTGCAATAATTTTCTTTCTTGCTTTTTCAACATCAGATTTTTTAACTGGTCCCAGAACCTCCATATCTTCAAGGAACATCTGGGCTGCCCTTTTAGACATATTTGAAAGGAATTTATCAAGAATTTCCTGGGGAGCACCTTTAAGGGCAATAAGAAGATCATTTTTGTCAACAACCTTGAGGATTTCAATGATAGCTCTATTATCAAGTTTAACAATATCCTCAAATTTAAACATTCTTTCTTCTATGGCATCGGCAAGGGAAGCATTTTCTTTTCTGATTTCATCAAGTATTTCCTGGGTAAGCTCTTTAGGTAGTATATTTACAATTTCCGCGGCTACATCTATACCGCTGAGGCTTTCTTCTTTCCCTGCTCCTATGGTCATAAGTTCCTCTTCCAGTGTATCCGCTACTACTTTAACCATGTCGTAGGATATTTTTTCTATAGAAGCTATTCTTTTTATGACCTCTTCCTGCAGGTTTGTTACCCCAAGTCTTTTTGGAAGATACTGGATAATATCAGCAGCTTTTGTAGGGTTTAGCTGGGATAAGACAAGGGCAATAACCTGGGGATGTTCATTTTTTAACATATTTGCTATAAACTTAGGATCCATTTTTTCAAGTTCTTTAAAAATTGCCTTTCCTTCCTCTGCAGAGAATGTTTCTGTCAGCAGTTTCTCAAGTTTATCTGGAGGCAGGGCTTTTTCAAGAACTTTCTTTATATTTTCTGGGGCTATTTTCAGAGGAGTGAGTTCTTTAAGGGTTTCATATGCTTCTTCTAAAACAGACTTAGCAGTTTCCTTTGATGGTGTTTCTATTGTTAAAATCTGCTTAACAAGTTTTTCTATCTCATGTTCCTTTAGATATCTAAATATTTTTGCAGCTTCCTCTTCAGGTAAAAGTGATAATAATATAGCTGCTTTCTGGGGACCTTTAAGATTTTTTACTTCGTTATTATTCTCTGGCACGACCCTTTCCTAAAAGAAATAGTTTGAACTTATATTATATGTAATATGTTTTGTTTTGTAAAAAAAAGTTACACAGCAGAGGAAAGAAAAAAGCCCCTTGTAAGGGGCTTTTTTTTAGTGGGACATTCTTGATAGTTTCCAGAAGTGAAGACCTAAGATAACAAATCTGTAAAACTGGAAGAAAATATTTTTTCTTCTTTTTCTATCTGCTTCTGTGAAAATGAATTTTGGTGTAATTTTATGCTTTGGCATATCTGTTTCCCTCCAGAAATTTTATTAAGGTATAAGTTTCCAGCCAGGTTTAGCCTGGAGTTTATATAGGAATGCATAGTGGAGCATAGCTTTAAACCACGATCCAGCAAGACCTATTTCTGCAACGCAAAGGTCAAGGTCCCTTCCATATTCAGGGAATTTGGCGTAATTTCTTGCAACTGGATAGATTGCAATAGTAGCAGCTTCTCCAGTTACCCAGTGGTTTTTCATAGATGCAACACAAAGCCCTGGTGTTTCAGCCATTGATGCTGTGTGGGATGGTTCCCTTCCTTCTATCATATCTACAATATTCAGTATTGCTGCCCTTCCAGAAAGCTCAGCAGTATAACCTGTTCTTGGTGGAGTTGGGCCTATTGGTGTGCCGTCTGGAGCTTGTCCAGGTTGGGATAGGGGTCCTGGAGGTGCAAATGCAATTCCTGCTGCAAATACATTTTTGTATATAGGGTTCTGGTATTTTTTAGGCCAGTCTGGACCATCTAACTCATCATATGGTTTTCCATAATTTGCGTCAACTTTAACAAATCCAGCTGGATTACACATTTTTTCTGTGATATCATTTCCGTCCTTGTCTATCCATTTGATTGGCTGAGCTTTAAATGGTGGAATAAGCATAGCGAAATCAAAGTCAAATTCTTTCTCTTCACCGTCAAGGTTTACTGTGTATATTTTTCCTTCTTCTACTTTTCTAACGTGGCTTCTTATCTCCCATGAAATTCCGTATTCTTCAAATAAAGCTTCAGCCATCATTTCTGAGGTATATATTAAAGACCCCATTTTTGCTTCAAGTCCATCAATTCCAAAATCCCCAAGTCTTGGCTCATTTGAAAGCCACATTATTTCAACTTTATCTCTAAGTCCTCTATCTACAAGGTCGTTGTGAATATTACAGATATATTCAAAGGCAGCACCCTGACATGTAGCAAGGCCGTGGCCTGTTCCAATTACAATTTTAGCCCTGTCTCCCTTTTCAAGTCTGTTTACAAGCTCTAAGTAGGCAGATGCTGCCTGGGTGGCGTGGGGTGGTGTACATATTGATTGGGTATATCCGTTTTCAGGACCAAGTCCTGGTGTTGCCGGGAAGTTGAGATAAGGACCTGTAGCTATTAGAACAAAATCGTAGCTAACCTGCTTGGTTTCACCATTTGGAAGTTCCGCAACAACATATTGATCATCTGGATGAACTTCTGTAACTGTTCCGTGGATGTAGTTTATTCCCATTTTGTCGTAAACCGGCTGGAGATCAAACTGGGTTTCTTCGGCTGCCATCTGTCCAACACCAACCCATACAAGGGAAGGTATATAGGTGAATTTAGGAACTCTACTGATTACGGTGATTTCATGATGCCCCTTTCCTTTAAGGGCATCTGCTCCTACCAGAGCAGCATAATGACCAGCAAAACCTGCCCCAACGATGACTATCTTCGCCATATTCGTTTCCTCCAAACATATTCTTTTAGCCTAATTTTACTCAATAATTATAGCACTACCTTAAATTATGAGGTATCTCATATGGAAATAATAATAGTAAGAAAATTTCAAGTTAACAAATATTAACCATGTCTTCAAAAGAGATATAGGAGATTTTAAATTTATAAATGGAAAAATTAAATGATGGGGGAGAAAAGATGAAAATATTAAATGTTTTTCTATCCTTACTTTTCATAGTTTTTATCTCATATGGGGAAACCATTAAAGATACCCTCCACGGATTTGAGATACAGCTTCCAGATGATTATTTTATAAGCGCTTCTTCTACTACAGGAAAAATAATAATTATGCATATTTCTTCAAAGAAAGGCGTTTCTATATTCTTTTTAAAAAATCCCCCAAAAACAAAAGACCCTACGTATCTTCTGAAGGTTTTGGCCCTGCCTTTAGGTGGGAATATGTACGTTAAAAGGGATAAAGAGAATGTTACTGGATTTGTAAGGGCTCCTTACAGTTACTTTGCTCCTTATCTGAGATACAGTTTTGTATATGATATGTTTCTAAAAGGCATCCATAATGAACCGGCAAATGGTCTTTTTGTTCTTACAAAGGGAAAAAAATTCACTATGGTTACATTTTATCTTTACCAGACTAGGGAAGACCTAAAGGAGCTTTCAGATATTGTTTCCTCATTCAGACTTTTAAAAAATAGGGTAAAGTACAGCAGAAAATATGTAAAAAGCAATCTTTTCGGTATTCCAGCTGTGTATGTTGACGTTCCTGAAGGGTTTAAAATAGAGCATGGGCTAACTGTAACCCAATCTGGAGAAATTCAGTCTGTTATTATAGAGGGAAATAGAACAAAGGTTATATACGGGGGGACGTTTGGAGATACGCTGATAAACAATGATCCTTTTATGCCTTTTGCCTATTCAAGATTCCTTGACATATATACAGGGCAGCTAAGGAATATCCAGACACTTTTCCAGTCAGATGAGGATTTTATATCATTTGTTTTTAACTATCTGGGAATAAACTCTGAAGTTGAGTATATAGGAGATATCCAGTATCCCTATTTACCTGATTTGAGCTTTTCCCTTTACAGACTTTCTTCAAAAGATGCTTACGGATTTTTGACAACAATTAAAAAAACAGTCCAGATGGGAACCCAGATTTACAACAGTTATTCTGTGTTTATAAATGGTGTATTTGGAAAGGATAAGGATAAAGGTGTAGGAATTTTAATCAGTATAGAAGAAAATCCAGATTGGGTTTCAAAAAATATGAAGGTCCTTACCCAGGAACTAAGGAAAGAGATAGAACACCAAAGATGGTTGTGGAAAGAGTTTAGAAAAACCCAGGATTATATCAGTAGACTCCACAGTAAAATGATAAGTGAAGAACAGGTTTATCAGGAGGAGATGGCAAGGGCATTAACAAACATTCTTTCCGACTACACCTATGCAAGGGATCCGGAAACAGGGGAAATATTTCATCTTGAGAATGAATATGAGCAGTACTGGAGAGACCAGGAGGGAAACATTATGGGCCTTTCTGGAGATGTTGATGAGAAACTTCTTGAAGCAAATGGTTTTAAAAAGCTGCAGGTAAGATTAGAAGGATTTGGGCAGTGGTAGTTTGATAAAATAAAATAGTTTAAAAAAAAAGAGAGGTGAAGAATGGCAAAACTTGTTCTTGTAAGACACGGCCAGTCTATATGGAACTTACAAAACAGATTTACAGGCTGGATAGATGTTCCTTTAACAGAGAAGGGGAAAGAAGAGGCTTATAAAGCCGGAGAACTCCTTAAAGACATAAGATTTGAGGTTGCATACACATCAATGCTAACAAGGGCCCAGGAAACCCTAAGGATTATCCTTGAAACAATCGGTCTTCTTATCCCGGTTATCAAAGATGAAGCTTTAAACGAAAGACATTATGGAGCCCTTCAGGGATTAAACAAAGACAGGGCAAGGGAAAAGTGGGGAAAAGAAATTGTTCATTTATGGAGAAGAAGCTTTGACATTCCACCTCCTGAAGGAGAATCTCTAAAAGACACTGCTGCCAGAACAATACCTTTCCTTGAAAGGGCAATTATGGGAGATATTTTAGATGGGAGAAATGTCCTTGTTGTTGCCCATGGAAATTCCCTTAGAAGCATTGTTATGTTTTTAGAAAACCTTGGGCCTGATGAGATTATTAAAGTTGAAATACCAACAGGAACGCCTATTGTCTATGATATAGATGAAAAGGGAAATGTTTTAAATAAAGAGATAAGGGAGTTAACATAAAAAAGCCCCTTAAAGGGGCTTTTTCTTAAGGACAGTCCATTGTATGGGGAACTTTATCAAGATTTGTCAGGAATGTTTTAAATGGTCCCATATTTCTCATTGCTTCTATTTTTGAGCCTTTAAAGGTCATTTTTGTCATTATTCCCATACCCATAAAACCAAATTCACCTTTTGCGAGGGATTTCCAGTTTTTATCTGTAGCAAACATAAGGAAATCAGCTGGCTGGTCTGTAGCTTTTCCTCCGTATATACATACCGCCTTCCCATCTTTAGGGGCAATATGCAGTTCTACAGCTTTTTCAGGTCCTCCACAATCCTGTCTGTAAAATCTTATTATTCTGTATCCTTTTTCCCCTGTTTTTGTTGCCCATTTGGATAAGCCTTCAGTAAGTTCAGGGGTTTTATTCCAAAGCTCACAGAACTGCTTTGCATATTCTTCATCCATAAACTTTGGAGTAGCAAAGGAAACAGACAGCAACAGGAAAAAAACAGCAAAAATCCCTGTTAGCTTTTTCATTTTTGTAAACCTCCTTAAAGATATTTAAGTTTCGCATAGGAAGGGGCTTTTAAAAGCCCCATTATATTTAGAAGTTCCAGTCTAAAGATACACCTATAGAATCCTGGGCATTCTTTGCCCCTGTTGTAGCCCGTTCGCAACTACCTGGATTTGGAGCGTAGCATTTAATCCCCGTGGTTTCTACTTTTTTCTCAAATGCATGGACATACGAAACGTTTAATGTAAAGTGCTCTGTAAAATGGTATCCAAATCCAAATGTTACATGGTGTTCAGCTATAGCCGGAAAACCTATAAGATTGAACCATTCAACATCGTAATCTGGGAAAGGTTGTTGTAAATTGGGAATTCTATTTAAGTTCATACTAGAGATGTTTTTTTCTCTTATAGGTGACTTACCGTAGTTATAACCTGCCCTTAGAGCAAGTTTTGGGGTTACCATATACTCTCCACCTACAGCAAAAACCCACTGGTCTTTCCATTTAAACTGCTTGTACCCATCAGCATCTGACCAATTTATCCACCTCACATCAAAACCAACCTTAAGCTCAGGTATAGGTCTCCATCCAATACCTACAGATGCTTCCTGGGGCTGTTCAAGTTTTAAATCTTCAAATTTTCCATCATTATTTGAATCAAAAACATTTTTGTATTTCATTTTTACCCCTGTCTGGTAGTACGCCCCAAGGCATACATTAGGCACTGGTTTATAGTTTATACCTATGGAAGCTCCTATACCGTAAGTTTGTGACTGGCCTCCACCTGCGTTCCAG
>CAZHWB010000053.1:0-3644 GCA_964536105.1 uncultured Aquificales bacterium
TACACACTCCCCCCCTTCAGAACATGTGTCCTCAGGTGGGTTTACGCAGTTTTCCCCTTTACATCCGCAGGCTCCCCCCAGCCTCATCCCTCCTATAAGGATTTTCCTGTTTTTGTACTCAAAAACGTATGGGGTAAGGTCTACAAAGTATATATGGCAGTAATCTGGGTCTGGCAGGTATCTAAGATAAGGCAGGGCATTTTTTGGTATAAATCCCCATATCTCTTCCCCTAATTGATCAAAAGTGCAGTTTTCTTTAGAAGCACACAGCCTTGCCAATTGGTTTTCCCCAAGCTCTTTATGGGAAAGATATCCAACCCTAAAGGCATGCAAAATTCCTCCATTTGAACCAACAAAAACAACAGCGTATCCTTTATCTGGATAGTTCACTATTTTAGGGGAGGAATAAATAATATCCCCTAACTTCCATACGTCGCCAATGGGAGTAGTCCTGTTCCTACAACCTTTTATATCATAGCCTTCTATATAGGCTATAAGATTTTTTATCCTTTCCTCTTTGTTTCCAAGACATTTAGGAAATGTTTCTGGATCACCTAAGTATTCCTTAAAATCCAATATGCTTTTTAAATCAGTAAGTCCACTACCTGTGTTAACAAATAGGTTTCTATCCTCTACCTTTGTTGAAGCAAGTTTTTCTCCGGCTTCCCATATTGGTTTTACTTCATCAAGGGAATTGTAAGTTAGAATGTAATCCCCTTTTTCACCAGATGGGGAGGGAAGATACTTATCTATTTTCAAGTTTCCCTGCTGATCTATAAAAAATTCAATAATATCGTCCTCAGACAAGTCCAGTACTTTATTTTCGTTACTGTCCTCCCTGAGATTTTGGATATTCTGGGAGTTATAAAACCAGTAGCTGTAAAGATAGCCTATCCATGATAAATTCCTTTCTCCAAATTTCTTTTCTGGATAAAAAACCGACTGAACAGCTACAACGCTTTCCTTTGTCCGTGAGTAGAATGCAGATACAGATGTTGAAGAGGCTATGCTTTTTAGTATACTTTCAAAAATACCTACAATAGCCTTCTTTAGATCGTAGGGGTTATCTCCCTGTTTAAATGTATCCGGTAAACCATCAAGATTTTTATCCCATTCACTGCAGGATGTAGACGGTAAAGGCAGGAAAGAACCGCAGTTTTCACAGTTTCTTATTTTTTCCCCTTCTACTATACATACCGGCGTTTTTTCTGAACATACAGGGGATGGTGTAGGTTTGCTGTTGTACATACAGGGCATTCCATCTTCATCAAGATCATCAAAACCACCATATACAGCAATATTTCTGACTGCATTCTGTCCATATCCTGTTTGCAGGAAAGCTGCTATTGTGAAGATTTTTGCATTTTGATTTCCCTTTAGATCTTTTACTAAATCAGCATTTCCCCCTTCCCACATCTCATAAGCAGGTTTGGCTGGATCTATTCCGCAGGCATATTTAACTCCTATCAGATCTGCCGGGTTTACAATAAGTTCAGATCCATTTTCACAATTAATTTTTCCGGTGGCAGAATATTTATAGCCGTTCCATGCTCCATCTGTTATTAAAATAACAAAGTTCTTTGCACAGGAAACCACTTCTTCATTATTGTCATTATCTACATCAAATCTGTAAGGGTCCTGGTATGTTCTTCCATTTTTCCTATTTCCTTTTATAGATATACTTTTAGCCCATACTAAGCTTTTTTTAGAAAAATATCTTTTAACTTCATCTAAGGCTTCCCCTGTTGGTGTTCCACCAGAAGGGGATTTACTGTTGACATCTTTTATTATTTCTGTATAGTCATAGGTGGGATAAATCCAGCTTTTTATAATGTTTTCTTCCCTAAGGATTTCCTTTGTCTGTCTATTTTCACCTTCTACCAGATATCCTCCACCGTATATTACAAGCCCTATCCTTGGTCTTTTTTTATAGTTTTGGATAGTTTGCAGTAAACCTTCTGGTTCACCTGTTTTTTCATTATATGTAGAGGTTTGTTCCAGCTCTATCCTAATTTCATTTCTGATTAAATGTTTGTTGTCCCCCCATATATCTGGTAAAGCCGGAAGTACAAGATAATCCCCTTTCCTTATCCCTCCTGTTAAAATCCATCTTAAAATATCAATTCTTGTCATATATTTAAAATTTAGGTAGTTGCCAGAAAATGTTTCTTCATAACCTAACTTTTTTGTGGTGTAGTAACAAATTGTATCGTTTCCTTCTATTTTACAGCTTTCTGTATATTCTTTATCTGGGATAAAAAATCCGTAATACGTCTTATCAGGGTCGTAAAGATTATTCAGATCCTCTACAACTCCAGTGTGATAAGCATAATCAGCCATACTTCCACTGTAATCTAAAACCAGAAAGAGATTAGAAAAAGAACCTTCCTGCAGAAAAGGAGGAGTAGAGCAGTACTTTGTCATTTCCTGGGCTTGGGAACCGCCAATTACAATAAACAAAAGAAGCAAATATATAAATCCCATTAGCTTCCTCATTTTAAAAATTTTTAAAAATTTTCTAACGTTATTAATATAATACTCTTACTTTGTTAAAAAAGATCTTAAAAATACGTTAATAAATCGTGAAACTTTTATTTTTCTAACCATAAAAGAATTTCCCCCTGGGCCTTTTCTTCTTTAGCTGGAGGTATTACAGGCGAGGAAGCTGGAGGAGGTGTTCCCTGCATCCAGTTTGATGATTCCACCAAACTGGAATTATTTTTAAAATCTTCTAAAGTCAGTTCTCTGATATCTCCACCTGAAAGCTGAAGTAAAATCTTTCCTTTTGCTGAAGATATAGGATACTGGGCACAATCTTCAGCAAGGGCACCACCTGTGGCGCAGTTTAATGCCCACACCCTTGTCCTTCCTCCAAATCCGCATATATCTCCTGTTGGTTCCATTGTTACAAATACCGCCACATTACTATTTGTAGTTGAAGGATCTGTTATCATCCTCTCTGGGTAATATCCATCTGGCATTTTCTCCAGCTCTTTCTTCCAGGAATAAACATTTGATTTTGATGAACACTGCTCTGTAGAACTGTGGGCAAAATTTGTATTAGGTCTGCAACC
This sequence comes from uncultured Aquificales bacterium, assembly GCA_964536105.1. Lineage (GTDB taxonomy): Bacteria > Aquificota > Aquificia > Aquificales > Hydrogenothermaceae > JAADDV01. The sequence continues at coordinate 3,075 of CAZHWB010000053.1, forward strand.
AGGATAACTACACTCAACATGGACACCATATATATAATTGGCCTGTGCTATACGTTTTTCATCTGTTTTGTAAAACCACCTTCCAGTCCCAAAGTACATATACCAGTTTTCAAAACATTTCATAAATTCAACCTTTGCTACAATAGGTCTATCACTGCTAAAGTATTTCCTAAAATACCAATTTTCTGGATTTTCACTTCTAACATCCCCAAATAAAAGCCCCCCGTTCCAGTCAACACCATTTCTATTAGAATAACCAAGGGCTATATAGTCGGTTATTCCATCCTCATTTTCATCAAGTCCCTGGGTAAACAGCCTTCCCCCAAAGGCATTTTTTATAGTCTCCCCATCTCCAATGCCAAATCCTCCTCTAAACTTCTCAAATGTCTTTACAAGTCTACCAGTATCAAGGTCAACAACAAAAAGCTTAAGATTCTGGTCTGAATCACCCTGGTAGTTTGTCGGCCCTGAGGCAAATAATACATACCCTTTATCCTTCTTCCTTATAACCCCAGGCCCTGAAAAACTAAACCCTAAATCCCTGTCTGTAAACTCCCACATAAACTTTGG
>CAZHWB010000054.1:0-26459 GCA_964536105.1 uncultured Aquificales bacterium
AATGCAACCCCAGAACAGGCCCAGGAAGTTAATATGTTTATACGTTCCCTTATAAATGAAATGTCAAAAGGAAATGATGAAAAAACAAGGATTTTGTACGGTGGAAGTGTTAATGAAAAAAATGCAAGGGAACTTATAAAAGAACCAAATATAGACGGTTTTCTTGTTGGAAGTGCAAGTTTAGATCCTGAAAGATTTTACAAAATAATAACAGAGGTAATGGAGGTTTAAAGATGGAACTTTTATATACAATTTTGTCTGTGGTTCTCGTTATTGATGCAGTTCTTCTTATTATTGTTATTCTTATGCAAAAAACAAAAGGTGCAGAAGTTGGAGCGGTTTTTGGTGCAGGGGCAGCTGCTGCAGTTTTAGGAGCTGGGGCTTCAACGGTGCTAACTAAAATTACATACTGGCTTGGCGGTTTATTTATGGCTATTGTCCTTGCCCTATCTCTAATCCACCACCATATGATAAAGTCCTCAACTGTTATTTCTGATCTTCCTGCCCAGCAACAAACACAGGAACAACAACAACCTGTAGATATTAACCTCCCTGAAAATAAAGGGGAAGCAAAATGATAAGGGTTTTCCTCTTTATCCTTCTTTTAGTTTTTCCTTTGTCAGTTTTAGGTGAGACGTTAGAGGAAAGGGTTCAAAAACTTGAGGAAAAGGTCAAAAAACTAGAAGAAAGACTAAATGCTTTAGAAGGGAAAGGAAATAGTTTTAAAAAGCAGGTTATAAAAAAACCTATCCCCAAAATAGAAACCCCTGTTTTAAAAATATCAAATACAGATGAGATCTTTTCCTACACTGTTTTAAAGAAGAGATTTGAAAAGGCATCTATAAAGGAAAGTTTATGGAAAAGGAATGATCAGATTATCCTTAAGATGAAATTTACAAACAAACTTGATAAACCCCTTTATGCTGTAAAAGGAAAAGTGGCTATTTTTGACAAAAACGGCAAAAAGCTTATGGAAACAAATATAAACATAAATAAAGCCCTTAATTTTTTCAGGGGAACAAAGATAAAGCCAGGTGAAACCCTAAAGTACGAAGTCTCATTTACATACGATAGGAAAAATCCAGACCACAGGTTTGTAAAAGACGCACCCCTTGAGAACCTAACTGTTAAGTTTTTCCCTACAGAAATTCATTTTGCAGATGGTTCTGTAAAATATATTGATTACAAAGAGGACGATAAATGAAAAACAGCCACGTTTTTATTTCTGTTGTTCATTACCCTGCTGTAAACAAAGACAAAAAATGGGTTGTTACATCTTTTACTACCCTTGATTTCCACGATATAGCAAGACCTGCCAGAACATACGAATTAGGAGGATATTTTATTGTTCAGCCTCTGGAGGCCCAGCAGTTTGTCATTTCAGAACAGATAAAATACTGGCTTGAAGGATTTGGCAGTTCTTTTAATCCCAGAAGGGCAGAGGCTGCAAAGTTAGTTAGACTTGTGTCTTCCATAACAGAGGCTGTAGAAAAAATTAAAGAGGAAACAGGAAAAGAACCAAAACTTATTGCTACCTCTGCGAAAAAGTATCCCCAGACAGTTTCCTACTCCCAGATGAGGAAGGAAATTGAAAAGAAAGAAGATGTTTTTCTTCTTCTTTTTGGAACAGGTTGGGGTATGCCTGAAGAACTGGTATCTAGCTGTGATTACGTCCTTGAACCTATTTTAGGACCAGGTGAATACAACCACCTTTCAGTTAGAAATGCTGCAGCTATTATTATGGACAGACTTTTTTCAAGAAATAGAGACGTGGAAAGGATCTAAATGTTTTACCACATATTTTATCAGCTTCTTGATATAAATCTCTTTAAATACATAACCTTCAGGGCATTTTATGCCCTTATAACATCATTTGCTATATCCCTTATCCTTGGGCCGTACGTCATAAGGAGATTAAAGGTTTTTCAGTATAAAAAAGGTGGATATGTAAGGGAATACACACCTGATACCCATATAGCCAAAAAACATACCCCTACAATGGGGGGTGTCCTTATTGTACTTTCAGTTGTTATCTCATCTTTACTCTGGTGCAGGCTGGATAACTTTTATGTATGGATAACCTTATTTGTTTTAGTCTCTTTTGCCTTTATTGGGGGTCTTGATGATTATATAAAGATAAAGACAAAAAAAGGTTTATCCTCAAAAACAAAATTTTTGGCTCAACTTGTTGTTGCAACAGTTGTTTCCATTGCGCTTTATTATTATCCTGGATTTGATACACATCTTTATTTTCCCTTCATAAAATCACTGCAGTTAGACCTTGGTATTTTTTACATTCTTTTTATGATTTTTATAATTGTGGGAACATCAAATGCAGTAAACCTCACAGATGGACTTGATGGCCTTGCAATAGGTCCTTCCCTTATCTCTGCAGCAGCTTTCAGTATTTTTGCATATATAACAGGACACGCTATTTTATCTGCATACCTGCATATTCCCCATATTGCAGGAAGTGGGGAACTTATGGTTTTTCTGATGGCCCTTTTAGGTGCAGGACTTGGATTTCTGTGGTTTAACTCTTTCCCTGCTGAGATGTTTATGGGAGATGCAGGGGCATTATCAATAGGTGCTGTTTTAGGGACAGTAGCTATAATAACAAAGCAGGAAATTATCCTTGCTATTGTTGGAGGAATATTTGTTGTAGAAACCTTATCTGTGATACTTCAGGTTGTCTATTTTAAAATAACAGGTGGTAAAAGGCTCATCAGAAGGGCCCCCCTCCACCACCATTTTGAACTAAAGGGAATGCCTGAACCTAAAATTGTTGTTAGAATGTGGATTATATCTATAATCCTTGCAATAATAGCCTTATCAACATTGAAAATTAGATAACTTTGATTGAAAATAGTTAAAAAATCTCTATATTCAAAAGAAAAAGGCAAAAATGAAATTTTTCGTTTTAACAATATTTCCACATTTTTTTGACTGTTTTAAGGAAACTGGTATCATTTCCAGGGGAATACAAAAAGGTCTTGTTTCCATAGAAACGTTGAACTTAAGGGATTTTACAAAGGACAGACACAAAACTGTTGATGATGTTGTTTATGGCGGTGGCCCTGGGATGCTTTTAAAACCAGAACCTATTTTTGAGGCTTACAAACACCTAAAGGAAAAAGGACATAACCCATATGTTCTTATTACCGAACCCTGGGGCAGAAGATTTGACCAGGAATTTGCTTATCAGCTGTCTAAAAAAGAGGAAGTTATGATTATATGCGGAAGGTATGAAGGGGTTGATGAAAGGGTTAAAAGTATTGTTGATGAAGAGGTTTCAATAGGAGACTTTGTTTTATCCGGTGGAGAACCGGCAGCCCTTGTTATTATGGATGCAGTAATAAGACTTGTCCCCGGTGTTGTAGGGGATAAGGACAGTCTGAGGGTTGATTCATTTAGTGATGGACTTTTAGGATATCCAAACTACACAAGACCGGCAGAATACATGGGAATGAAGGTTCCAGAAGTGCTTTTATCTGGAAATCACAAAAAGATTGAGATATGGAGAAGGTGGAAGCAGATTGAAAATACCTATAGAAAAAGGCCGGAACTGTTAAAAAAGGCCAGTTTATCTGAATTAGATAAAAAAATCCTTGAGTTTATAAAGAATAACCGCTCTTTTGATGAGTTTATTCAAAAAATTAAGGTATAATTGAGGGAAACCATGATAAACGTAACGAAACCCCCTGTAGATATAACAGAGGATAGTGATACCTTTTACATTGCTGTCGATTTACCTGGTGTTAAACCAGAGGATATAGAAATAACCGGCTACGAACAATCTATAGAGATTAAAGGGGTAAAAAGGCCCCTTTTAAAGGGAAAATTTCTTGTTATGGAAAGGCAGACAGGAACATTTAGAAGGGTAATAACATTTAAAGAGTTTATAAATATAGAAAAAACCCAGGCTTTTTTAAAAAATGGGGTTTTATTTATAGAAGTGCCTAAAGCAGGAAATGACTTTTACTTAAAAACTTCTCTGAAAATAATAATCAGGAGGTAAGTATGCTGAAATCGCCATTTGAAGAAGAAAATATAGAGGAAGTACCTATACCTGAAGAACTTCCACTTCTCCCAATTAGAGATCTTGTAATATTTCCCTATATGGTCTTTCCAATTTTTGTAGGTAGAACTTTCTCTATAAATGCTATAGAAGAGGCTATTGAAAATAACGATAGATACATATTCCTTGCCCTTCAAAAAGACAAAGATATTGAAGAGCCAGGGGCTGATGATATATACCAGTATGGAACGGTAGCAACAATCCTGAGAATGATGAAACTTGAAGATGACAGAATAAAGATCCTTGTTCAGGGGGTTGCAAGGGGTAAAATAAAGGAATTTAGAAAGGAAGGGGAGCTGTATAAGGTAAAAATAGATGTTATAAAAGAGCCTGAAGAAATAGAAGAAAATATAGAGGTAGAAGCTTTAATCCATTCAATAAAAGATTTACTGGATAAAGCTATAGCTTTAGGAAAACAGATACTCCCTGATCTACTGGAGATAATAAGATCTGTTGAAGAACCTGGTAAACTTGCAGACCTTGTTGCATCTATACTTGATCTAAAATCCCATGAAGCCCAGAAAATCCTTGAAATCACTGATCCTATAGAAAGGCTCAGGGAGGTCCATAACCTTCTCCTTAAGGAGGTTGGATTACTTGAAATACAGCACAAGATAAGGACAGCTGCCAGAGAATCTATGGAGAAAGATCAGAGGGAGTATTTCCTCAGACAGCAGATAAAGGCCATACAGGAGGAACTTGGAGAAAGGGATGAAAAGCAGGAAGAGATAGAGAGATACACAGAAAAGATAGAAAAGGCTGGAATGCCTGAAGAGGTAAAAGAGGAGGCATTTAAACAGCTCAAAAGACTTGAAAAAATGCATCCAGATTCGGCTGAAGCAGCTGTAATAAGAACATACCTTGATTGGCTTGTTGAACTCCCGTGGAACAAAAGAACAAAAGATAAACTTGATTTAAAAAGGGCTAAGAAGATTTTAGACCAGGATCATTACGATCTTGAAAAAGTAAAGGAAAGAATTCTTGAGTATCTTGCCGTCCAAAAATTAAAAAAAGGTAAAGGTATAAAAGGTCCCATTCTGTGTTTTGTAGGGCCTCCGGGAGTTGGAAAAACATCTTTAGGAAAATCCATAGCAAAGGCTTTAGGAAGAAAATTTGTAAGGCAGTCTTTAGGCGGTGTAAGGGACGAAGCAGAGATAAGAGGACACAGGAGAACGTACGTTGGGGCACTTCCCGGCAGAATTATACAGGGTATAAAACAGGCTGGAACAAAAAATCCTGTGTTTATGCTTGATGAGGTTGATAAACTTGCATCTGACTTCAGGGGAGACCCTGCTTCAGCCCTCCTTGAAGTACTGGATCCAGAACAAAACAAGGAGTTTGTTGACCACTATCTTGGTGTTCCTTTTGATTTATCGGAAGTTATGTTCATATGCACCGCAAACAGGATTGATACAATCCCAAGACCTCTGTTAGACAGAATGGAAATAATCAGAATTCCCGGATACTCTGAAGAAGAGAAGTTATACATCGCCAAACAGTACCTGATACCAAGACAGCTTAAAGAAAACGGATTAAGTGAAAAATATGTAGAGTTTACAGACAGCGGTTTGAAGTTCCTTATAAGACACTACACAAGGGAAGCTGGGGTAAGAAGTTTAGAAAGACAGATAAATGCAGTTCTCAGGAAAATTGCTAAAGAAATAGCTTTAACAGGGAAGAAAAAGAAATACAGAATAACAAAATCCCTTGTTAAAAAATTCTTAGGGGCTCCTCTGTATATGCCTGAAAAGGAAAAAGAGGATGAAATCGGGGTTGTAACTGGCCTTGCGTGGACTGAGGTTGGAGGCGAAATCCTTAAAATTGAAGCAACAAGAATGCCTGGAAAAGGACAGCTTATACTTACAGGTTCTTTAGGGGATGTGATGAAGGAAAGTGCAATGACAGCCCTATCTTACGTAAAATCAAAATCTGAAGAATACGGAATTGATCCTAAAGATTTCCAAAAATATGATGTCCATGTTCATGTTCCGGCAGGGGCTATCCCAAAGGACGGTCCATCAGCTGGAATTGCAATAACAACAGCTATCTTCTCCCTATTTACCCAAAAGCCTGTTAAAGCAGATGTTGCAATGACTGGGGAAATAACACTCAGGGGTAAGGTTTTACCAGTTGGAGGATTAAAGGAAAAAATCCTTGCCGCTAAAAGGGCCGACATAAAAACAGTTATCCTCCCAAAAGACAATAAAGATGAGGTTATGGAGGATCTACCTCCATTTTCCAGAAAATCTATGAACCTTGTATTTGTTGAACATATAGATGAGGTATTTCCCATAGCTATAAAAGATTTTGATGATATTCTGAAAAAAGCCAAAAAGAAAAAAGAAAAGGCCTCTTAAAGGGGCCTTTTTTTAATATATACAGCTTTTAATATTTTTTGAAAACTCTTTTAAAAGCTGTATTAACTCTGCAGATTTGTTTAAAAGTTTATATCCAAGGTCTAAAGTTGTTTTTATATCCCCCTGCTGATATGCCTCATACAGCTTAAATCCAATAGTATGAAACTCTTTGTGGGGCTGTTCTATTTTTGAGAAAAATCTCTCTGCATCAGAAGCAAGGTCTCCAAAATCTGCCCTTTTATCCGGGCTATAAATCCATTTACCTAAACAACAGTCCCTATGACTGCTTGGCTTCCAGTCTGGTTTTTTCCCGATAATATAGTCAATCATATTGTTTATATACAAGGAGTGGTCTATAATACGCTGGAGAACTTCAATATATCTATAAAAATACTTATCCTGTATTATTTTTTCTGAATCTTTGATCATATTCCATATTTCCATCAGCATTTCTGTTGATTTAAGAATAGATACGTTAATTCTATCTATAGAGTTGTATATTGTTTCAAACTCCTTCTCAAAATAAGAAACTTTGTTCCTCACCCCTGTTGCTATATCCTTTATTACCTCTGTGCTTCCATCAACTATTGTGATTAGAGATTCTATAAGCTGTTTAATCTCTTCAGCACTCTGGGTTGTTTTATCTGCAAGCTTTCTAACCTCTTCAGCAACAACAGAAAAACCTCTACCATACTCCCCAACCCTTGCAGCCTCAATGGAAGCGTTTAAGGCAAGAAGATTTGTCTGATTTGCTATGTTCTGGATAATTTCAAGTATATTTTTTGTATCTTCAACTTTTTCTTTTGTCTGCCTTGTTATATCGTTTAACTTTTCAAATTTACCTGTCTCTGTAATCAGGTTTTTCAGCTCTTTTTTAAATTCTTCACTTACATATATGGAAATCATAGCATTTTCAAATTTGATACTGTAAATGTTAAAAAACATATAAGCTATATACTCTACAAGACTACATAAGACACCATTAACCAGATCTGAGAGTATTTTATCCCTGTAAAGGGTTAAAATAAGATACTCTTCATTTTCCACGTATATTTTTTTTGAAAATACTTTTATGTTATTCAGGTTTCCAAGGGCTATTATTTTGTCCTCAACCTCCTCAAGTACCTCTGGATGTTCCTCAACAAAATCTTTAAAGGAGGGCAACCCTGAAGAAAAAAGAAAATTTGAAGCTTCAGTATTTATAAATACATCTTTCAGGTCTTTATCTAAAATAACTATTCCAAACTTAAGTTCCTTCAAAAAAGCTTTGTATTTTTTTAGCTCCCTTTCTAAAGACTCCTTAAGTTTTTTTTCCTTTTCTAAAAGGGTTTTATCTACATTAATATTTCCGACATCGGAGTTTTTTTCCTGTGGCTTTCTCTCCCCGAAAAGGCTAAAAAGGGTCTTCATCCTTTTACTCCAGATTTTTTTATGATTTTATTTATTATCGCCTCTAAAAAAGATATATTGAGTTTAAAAGGGATGATAGAAAGATATATAGGCTGTTCAGGATACTACTATAGAGACTGGAAGGGGATTTTTTATCCAGAAGATATAAGTCGGTCCCGGTGGTTTTCCTACTACTCAGGTGTTTTTAACACAGTTGAAATAAATGCAACCTTCTACATCTTTCCGAAAGATATCTTTTTAAAGAGATTGTATGAAAACTCACCTGAAAAATTTGTTTTTTCAATAAAAGTAAACAGACTTATAACCCATGTAAAAAAGCTAAAGGACTCAAAAAATCTCATTGACAGATTTTACAGTACTGTAGAAGGAAAACTAAAAGAAAAAACTGGTGCTTTTCTTTTCCAGATGCCTCCATCATTTACATTTTCAGAGGAAAATCTGGACAGAATACTGAAAATAACAGATACAAAAAGGGAAAATGTATTTGAGTTTCGCCATATAAGCTGGTGGAATGAAAAAGTATTTTCTATATTTGAAAGGGAAGGTATTATATTCTGCAGTATTTCAGCCCCAAAATTTCCTGAAGAACTGGTAAAAACAGGTAAAGCTGTATATATAAGATTCCACGGAAAGAAAGAGTGGTATAAAGATTTATATACAGAGGAAGATCTTTTAAAGTGGAAAGAAAAAATACTTGATAAAAAACCTGAAAAAATCTATGCCTACTTTAATAATACATTTAATGGATATGCTGTTAAAAATGCCCTGTATTTTAAAAAAATTTTAGAGGAGGAAAAAAATTCCCCCCAGTAAAACAGTGATCCCAAAAAACAGCCATATAAAGCGGGATACGTATTTATCCCCAAATATATAAACATAAAGAGCCTTAAAAAAGGCATTTGATATTGCAGCAAGGACGATTCCCTTAACGGCAACACTATCAACAATACTGCCTTCTTTAGCTAAATTTGAAAGGGAGAGGGTAATGGCATCAACATCAATAACCCCAGATATTAAACTTGCAATATACAGGCCTGAGCTACCGTAGTAGTGGTTTAAAACCTTTACCAGAAAAATTACAAAAGCATAAATAATTCCAAACTGTATAGCTGATGATATTTCATAAGGATTTGAAAAATTTACCTCCTGGCCTGCATTTTCAAGGATTTTTTCCCTGTTTTTTATATACAGGTAAACTATAAAAAGAATATAACCAGCAGATATAACAAGCATAGGTATTGAAACCTTCACAGCAAGGGAAGGGTTAACAATACCAGACAAAAATATAACCCTAATATTCATAATCAGCCACGCCAGAACAATACCAAACAGGGCAGAATATATAACTGCAGGATATTTTTTTGAAAGTTTTGCCAGCTCATAACTTACAGCTGTAGAAGATATAAGACCTCCAACAATTCCTGTAAGCCAGAGGGTTTTTGTTCCCTTCCATCTGAGGATAAGATAAGAAATAAAATCAAGGGAGGAAACTATAACAACCATCTCCCATATTGACTTTGGGTTAAAAGCCTGAAAAGGGCCTAGATTTTTATCAGGAAGTAAGGGATATATAACAACTGTAACAAGAGCAAACTTCAGTATTGCCAGGATATCCTCATGGGAAAGCTTTTTTGCAAAATTCTCAAGGGTTCTTTTTATAGCAAGGAGAAATGTTGTTACAACCGCTAAAAAAGCAGCAATATAGTAGTGCTCGTAGTATATTAAAACCCCCATAACAAAACTTATTAAAATAGCAATTTCTGTTGTTGCCCCTATATCCCTCTGGTATTCAAGATAAAAATTAATCAATGTAAGAAGGACAATTCCCCCTAAAATTATCCAGAATATACCGTTCCAGTACTGTTCATTTATATAAGCTGTTAGCGTTCCCAAAATAGAAATAAGGGGAAATGTTCTTATACCTGCAAATGTTTCCTGTTTACTTCTGTGTTCCCTTTCAAGGCCAATTAAAAGCCCTGTTACAAGGGAAAATGCAAGCTTTACAATAAGATTTAAAGACTCCTTGTCTACACTGAAGCTAATCTCCATTTATATACCCTTTATAAGTATCTAATTTTTCTAAAATCTTACTGTCTATTTTTTTTGTACGGTATTTCTTTATTTTTATTACAACACCCTCTTTTCCTTTTACTATAAACTTTTCCAGGGTCTGTTTAAAGATTAGGTTGTCGTCTTCTATAATACCTGCATAAACAAGGCAGTCTCCTAATGTTTTCATGATATTATCAAGATCCCTTCTCCTTCTGTCTGGCAACAAAAATACGATTTCAACTGAGACAGGCCTGTCAAAGTACAGCTTTTTTTCCTCATTCTGTATTTGAAGTTCCCATATTGCCCTGTTTATCTTTACAGAAACATCTTTAGGAACAATATACCTTTTCCCGGATTTAGAAAAAACCTTTGTGTTTATTTTTACCCTATTTGCCTTTGAAGGTGGAATAAATGAAAGAAAAAAAAGGTCTTTTTCTTTTTCATTTTGAAAAACATTTTTCATTTTGAAAACCTCTGGGTATTAGCAACATAAAATATATTAATCTAATAATAACTGAATTAAAAAGGGTTTACAGGGTAATACACTTTTGGCACAAATATTGCTAACAAGATATCAAATTCTGCTCTAAGCAAGAAATGACAAGGGTTAGATGTTGTTAACTGGGATTTTATGTTATATATTGGTCTAAGATAAATTTTGACCTGTGTCAAAGTTTAAGATTTACAGAGGAAAATCACCTTAGGAGGTAACTTCATGAAGAAACTAAAACTCTCTATGTTAGCTTTAGCTGGAGCTGCTGTACTTTCTGGGGCAGCAAAAGCTGCAGATGCAGATTTTCTCATCTGGGTAGATGATGCTAAAAAGGTTTTTGACAGTAAAGGAGCTGTCTTTGTAAATGGGGACAGTGAGAAAAAATTCAAGGCTGGTCATATCCCTGGTTCAGCCCACGCATTTGCCCATGATCTCCACTACCTTGAAGATGTAAGGAAATGTAACGGTCTTCCTATGTGTCCAGATAGGGCAGAAAAATTTATAGGTAATCTTGGAATAGATAACAATACTTCTGTTATTGCTTATGATGATGGTAGAGGTCCAAACGCTTCTGGTGTATGGTTCTTCTTAAAACTTTATGGATTAAATGATGTAAAAATGCTTGATGGTGGATTTGTAACATGGGCTGATAAAGGATACCCAGTTGAGGAAGGAGAAGGAAAACCACCTGCTCCAAAAACATTTAAAGCAAATGTTCAAAAGGATATGATTGCAACAAAAGAGGAAGTTTTAAAAGCTGTAGAGGATATCAAGAAAAATGGAAAAGCTTCAAAATACTTCATCCTTGATGCAAGAAGATTTGCAGAGTACACAGGAAAAACTCTTCTTGATGCTTTAGAAGCACCAGGAAAACACATAACCGTTAAAAGAGGTGGACATATCCCAGGGGCTGTTTTCTTTGAGTGGAAGAAGGTAGCAGGAAACCCAAATGGAAAACCAGGAAGACATCTTTTTAAACCTGTTAAAAAACTCAAAAAGATTTTCTTTAAAAAGCTTAAGAAAAAAGGATTTGATCCAGAAACAGATACACTTATCACATACTGCCACGTAGGTCTTGGTAGAGGTTCTTTCATCTACGCTGCGGCAAAATTAGCCGGTGTTAAAAAGGCAAAAGTTTATGTTGGTTCCTGGGACGAATGGGGTAATACTCCTGACCTTCCAGTTGAAAAATAACTTTCTTTTAAGGGGCTTTATGCCCCTTTTTTCAATATAAAGGAGGTATGCTGTAATGGAGCACTCATCTCATCTTCTTATGGGTCTCTTAACAGGTTTTCTCTTTGGGGTTGTCCTTCATAAAGTTGGGGCAATCAGATACTCAAGGGTTGAGGGAATGCTTCTTCTAAGGGACCTGAAAATAATGAAATTTGCGTTTATGGGTATTGCAACAGCTTCCATTATTTACGGTCTGGTTGATATCTTTGGACTTCAGGAACAAACAAATATTATCCCTAGAATAATGCCTTATATGGGGATTGCCCATTTAGTAGGAGGAATACTGTTTGGTCTTGCTATGGCATCTGCAGGTTTCTGTCCTGGAACATGTGTAGCCAGAGTCGGGGCAGGAAAGTTTATATCTGCTGCAGGTGTTATAGGCCTTATTCTTGGAATTCTTATATACGATGCCATTAAACCCTCCCTTGTTGAAGCTGGTATTCTGGGAGTGAAAGAAAAACTTACCCTTTACGGGGTACTGGGGCTTCCTTACGGAGTACTTGCTGTCGCGTGGGGAGTTTTATTTATTATCTTTGCCCTTCTTGCCGACTGGTTAGATCCAGCTAAAAAGATTAAAGAATATGTAGAAAGTGAAAAAACAGGATGGCTCAGAGGAGAATGGCACTGGGCTATATCTGGAATATTTGCAGGATTGATTATAACATGGGCTACAGCCCAGGGTGAATATCTTGGATTTTCAGGGGGTGCCCTGGCTTTTGTTGGATGGATAGGACATCTGATAGGTCATCCTATAGATTCTGTTCCTAAAATAACAGAGGGTATTCTCTGGCATGCCGGACTTATTATGGGTGTTTTACCAGGGGCATTTTTATCTGCTTTAATTTCCGGAACTTTCAAGTTTGATCCAGTTCCTCCAGCATTTGCCAAAGGTGTAGCTCCATTTCCATGGGTAAGACTTGTCCTTGTATTTTTTGCAGGTATATTCCTTGCCCTTGGAGCTATGATTGGCGGAGGATGTACAACAGGGGCATTCTTATCTGCTTACCCAACCCTTTCTATAGGCTCAATGGCTATGTCGGCGACATACTTTGCTGTTGGGGTTTTAACAGCAAATCTCATATATCTTGGCAGGTGGTCCAAGTTTATCCAGGCCAAAAAAGAATCTGATGAAGTTTATGATTAAGAGAGGTGGATAAAATGAGCATGGTAGAAAGGATTTTATTCTGGATTGGAATAGCTATCCTTGTGGTGGCACTTGTAGGTGTCAAAATGAATGTATCAAAGCTAGAACATCAACTTCAGCAGGTGTCCCATGAGACTGCTGAAGGAGGTGAAGAGTAATGAACCCAAAAGTAGAGAGGCTCATATACATCGGGATAATCGCTGTTCTTTCAGTATTACTTCTATCATTTGGAAAGAAGCAGATAGAACTTCAAAAACAGATACCTATATCAGCTGAAGAACTTTATGAGAAACTTGGAAATCCAAAAATAAACATACAGATCATAGATGTAAGACCTTATGAAATTCCAGAGGAAGAGGAAGACGAAGCAGACGAGATAGATTACTTTACAGGAGCCCATATACCTGGGGCTATTCCACTACCTGACTGTGATGAAAGTAAAGCTCCAGAAGAGGCTCTAAAGCAGATAAATCCATACCTTCCTACAGTTATCGTTTCAAAAGATGGTGATCCAGAGATATTTAAAAAATGCGCACAGAAGTTCACAATTGTTCAAAATCTGAAAGGTGGGATAGAAGCCTGGGATGAAGCCGGTTATCCAGAAGATGAAGGTGAATATGAACCGCCAGCTGCCGGTGGAGGTGGAGGTTGTCTCTAAGGCAATCTCCCTTTAAAAAACAAAGAAACATATTTCAGGAGGTAAGATATATGGCACTATCAAGAAGGGATTTTCTAAAAGCCCTTGGAGCCAGTGGAGCAGGAATAACTCTAGGTGGAAACGCTGCTTTTGCAAAACAGGATGCCGTTATAGTTGAAGATCCGAGACAGCAATATCCAAACACATCTTATACAGAAAACATGTATAGAAACGAATTTGCCTACACGTACGGTGAAAAGGAAGACCATGGAACAGCTTACCACTGTGTAAACTGTCAGGGTAACTGTGCATGGGACGTATGGGTGAATAACGGAATTATCACAAGGGAAAACCAGGTAGCAAACTACACCCCGATTAATCCGAAGATACCAGACTTCAACCCAAGGGGTTGCAACAAAGGTGTTCAGCACTCCCACGTTACCTATGAAAAAGACAGGATTCTTTACCCCCTCAAAAGGGTAGGAAAGAGGGGAGAAGGTAAGTGGAAAAGAATAACCTGGGATGAAGCTATCACTGAAATAGCCCAAAACATCTATGAAACAATGTTAAAAAAAGGTCCTGAAGGTCTGTTTATACACGTTGGAGCAGGAATGCTAACAGAAGCGAGGGGAGCAGCTGGAAAAAGACTTGGAACCCTTCTTGGAGCTGTTAGAAACTATATTGCTTCATATGTCGGGGATATGTTCCCTGGGGTTACTGTTGTATATGGAGAGGGAAATATAGGTTGTTCATATGATTTCTTCTACACTACAAATGTTAATATCTGGTGGGGACAGGATCCAAACAAAACAAGAATTCCAGACGCCCACTTCCTGTGGGAAGGTAGGTATAACGGGGCAAAAAATATAGTAATAACCCCAGACTTTAACTCCACATGTATCCATGCAGACCTGTGGGTTCCAGTTAGAGCAGGATATGACGGCTTTTTAGCTATGGCCATCATAAATGAGATTATCCAGAAAAAACTGTATAAACCTAAATTTGTAAAGCACTTCACAGATCTTCCTTTCTTAGTAAGACTTGATAATAAAAAACTCCTTAGGCTTGAGGATATAGATCCAGAAAAATCTCCAGAGTTTGACAAAGAGATATATCACGTATTTGAAGAAAAGGGAGAAGGAAAAGAGTTTGAACCCCACGCAACATTCTTCTCGTGGAACACAAAAACAAACAAACTTACAGTAATGCCTGGAACAGAAGGTGCACCGGTTAAAACATTAAGACTTAAAGATGTAGGATGGGATATTGATCCAGCTTTAGAAGGTGAGTGGGAAGTAACTTTAAAGGACGGTAAAAAAGTAAAAGTTACAACAGTATTTGAGCTTGTTAAAAGAGAAGCCCAAAAGTTTGCTGCGGAAAAAACATGGAAACTTACAGGGGTTCATCCAACAATTGTTGAACAGCTCGCAAAGGATATAGCCCTTCCAAAAGTTGTAATGATTTCAATGGGATTTACAATAGGTAAGTACTTCAACGGAATGCTAGCCCAGAGGGCAATTGCATCTATACCAGGACTTGTTGGAAGACTCGGTCCTTACGGTGGATTTAACACGGAAAATGAATGGGCTATATCTGGTATGGGTAAACTGTCAGGATTTTCCGGAAAATACAAACAGAGATTTGCATCTGGATTTGTGCAGGAATATATCCTGGGAAATATGCTTAAAGATGTGGAAAAACTGTATGATGATGAAGATGTCAGAAGGGCTACAGGACTGTCTAAAGAAGAGTACCTCAAAAAAGTAAAAGAGGATTTAGAAAACTTCGGAACCGATGAAAAATGGAAAGAAAACTTCCACAATAAGGATGGAAAACCTTACTGGGATACAGTAGAAACCTTCCTTATTTTTGCTGATTCAAGATTTAGAAGAAACAAAGGGGCAACATATAGAGAGGCATTTTTAAAGAAAGCCAAGTTCTTTGCCTATGTTGACTGGAGAATGAACTCAACAGCCCAGTATGCTGACATCATTTTACCAGCAAAATCTATGTATGAAGTGTGGGATTTAAGAACAAACCCCGGATATCACAGATACGCAAATATGGCTCAACCTCCTCAAAATCTAAAACCTGTTGGAGAAGCAAAATCTGAATGGGAAATCTGCACTATGATTGTTGAGAAGATACAGGAAATTGCCACTAAAAAATACAAAGAAACAGGAGACAAAAAATATATAAAAATCCCTGATCCTACCCATTCAAAAACAGGATACAGGGACCTTGATAAGCTAGTTGAAGAGTACACAAAAGGAGGACACCTTAGAACAGATAGGGATGCTGTAGAACTTGCCCTTGAAAGTGTTGATCAGTTTAAGCCAAACACAATAGAAACAGTGAGAAAAAGAGGAGGATTTTTACAGCTTAACGATAAAGCAGGAAAAACATCTCCTTTATATCCTGACAAACCATACAACTCCTTTGAAAACAACCTCTATCTTTTTGAAAGATTTGAAACATTATCAGGAAGACTTACATATTATGTTGACCACGACCGCTGGATTGAAGAAGGGGCTAATGTCCCAACAGCAAAAGAGCCAATAAGACCAAAGAGATTTCCATTTGTTCTAATGACACCCCACGCAAGATGGTCAATCCACTCAACATATAAAGAATCCTCCCTTTTACAGAGACTCCAGAGGGGTGTTCCATACGTGATGATAAACCCTGAAATTGCAGAAAAGAAAGGCATCAAAGATGGAGATGAAATAAAAGTATTTAATGACCTTGGGGAATTTTATGCAATGGCAAAGGTTTATCCATCATGTCCTAAAGATGCCATCATAATAGAACACGGTTGGGAACCATTCTTCTTTAAAGGAAACCAATCCCACAATGCTGTTAATGCTTCTCCATTAAATCTACTGGAACTTTCAGACAGCTGGGGACATCTCAAATTTGGCGGAAACTGGGACGGAAACCAGCATGCTTATGAAACAACAGTAGATATTGAGAAAGCTTAATAAGGAGGTTATATAAATGGCTAAAAGACAGTTAGCAATGGTAATGGATTTAAATAAATGTATTGGTTGCCAGACGTGTACTGTAGCATGTAAAACCCAGTGGACAAATAGAAATGGAAGAGAATATATGTACTGGAACAACGTGGAAACACATCCAGGAGCAGGTTATCCAAGAAACTGGATGGAATCAGGTGGCGGTTTTGATGATCAGGGAAACCTAAAAGACGGTATTATCCCTGATATGGTTATGGATTACGGTGTTCCCTGGGATTACAACCACGATGAGATTTTCAACACAGATGCCGATGATTTTGTTCTTTCCCCAAATACAGACCCTGTTTGGGGGCCAAACTGGGATGAGGATGTAGGAATAGGAGACTGGCCAAACTCCTACTTCTTCTACATTCCAAGAATATGTAATCACTGCTCTAACCCAGGCTGTCTTGCAGCCTGCCCAAGGGAAGCGATATTCAAAAGGGAGCAGGATGGCATAGTCCTTGTTGATCTTGAAAGATGTCAGGGATATAGATACTGTATCGCAGGATGTCCTTATAAAAAGATTTACTTTAACCCTAAAATATCCAAATCAGAAAAGTGTATCTTCTGCTTCCCAAGAATTGAAAAGGGACTTCCACCGGCCTGTGCCCATCAATGTGTAGGAAGAATAAGATTTGTTGGATTTTTAGATGATGAGGATTCCCAGGTTTACAAACTTGTTCACAAATACAAGGTAGCACTTCCCCTTAGACCTGATTTTGGAACACAGCCAAACGTCTATTATGTTCCCCCTGTAATTGCTCCCCCTAAATTTGATGAAAATGGAAAACCTGTAGAAAATGATCAAAGAATACCAGTTGAATATCTTGAAAAACTTTTTGGACCAGAAGTACACCAGGCAATAAAAACTCTAGAAGAGGAAATGGCTAAAAGGGAAAGAGGAGAAGAATCTGAACTTATGGATATTTTGATTGCTTACAACCACGCAGATATGTTTAGGCTAGACCATAACTACTACGAAAAGGTAGCTGCAGAAAAAGGTCTAAAAGGTTCCGAATTCTTCAAGATTATTGATGAAAGATACATACAGGGCTCAAATACTAAGAAAACAGAAGGTGTATATGGAAAGGTTTACTTTGAAACCCAGCCAGCTTTAAAAAAGGAAGAAGAACATAAGGGACACCACTAATTGGGGGTCCCTCCCTCTTTTTAAAAAGAAACTCAAGGAGGAAAGATAAATGAAAAAGGCTTTGAAAGCTGCTGTCATAGGAGCCACCGTTTTTACTGTTTCTGTTTCTGCAGCGGAAAGTGGGTTCTTTAAGTACGAGGTTATAGATGCTTTATATACAAAAGGAAAAATTTCAACAAACCCTTACGATAAAGTATGGGAAAAGGCAAAAGGCACGGAAGTGGTTTTATATCCACAGGTCTCAGTCAGACTAAATGACAAAAAGGCCAATGAGCTTATACCTAAAAAGGATCCTGTAAAAGCAACTGTAAAGGCTGTGTATAACAATAAAAACATAGCTGTTTATATTAAATGGAAGGACAATACCCCTTCATTACAGCCAACATTCACAACAAACAAGTTTGCAGACGGTGTTTCTGTTGAATTTCCAAATAAGTTTGGGAAAGGAATATCCCTCCCTTATGTAGGTATGGGGGATGAAAATCATCCTGTTACTGTTTATCTTCAAAAAAATGTAGCAGGAAGGGATTATCAAAAGGTCTTCATTTCTGAAGGATTTGGTTCACTTACAGAAATTAAAGCTGAAAATGTAAATATCGTTATGAAATACGACAACAAAACAAAAGAGTGGACAGCTGTTTTCAAAAGACCTCTAGTAGATGAAAATTCTAATTTAAAAGCTGGATTGGTACCTGTGGCCTTTGCTGTATGGGATGGAGATAAGTTTGAAAGGGATGGAAATAAATCATTATCAAGATGGAAATTTATAAGACTTGGTAATTTTAAACTTGATAATGAGTATGTTAAGTATGTTTCCTGGGGTGGACCTTATGTTGACTGGCCGGAAAAAGGGAAGGATATAGGGGATCCAGAAAATGGAAAAAAACTATTTCAACAAAGCGGTTGTGCAGGCTGCCACAGGGCTGGAGAGTTTCAAATGGCACCCATTGGAATGGCCCCAGACCTTTCTGATATTGGAGGTATAGGAAACGCAATATATCTAAAAGAATCTATTTTAAATCCAAACGATGTGGTGATTAGAAATCTAAATATAAACAGACATTACATGAAAACAAATCCAGATAGATTTAAAGCCTATCCTAACAACTCCATGTATGAGTGGTACATAAAAACAGATGGAAAAAAACAGTCAAAGATGCCTACATTTGCCCATTTAAAAGAACAGGATATAAACGATATTATTGCTTATCTAAAAACCCTTGTTGATTGGAAGAACTTCAAATAATGGAGGTTAAAAACATGAAAAAAATATTTGCTTCTATATTAAGTTTGGCCTTCCTCTTTTCAACAGTTGGATTTGTTGAGAAGCTTTATGCAGAAGAACAGGCTGCTGCTGTTGATGAGGAGGAGGAAGATGAGGAGGAAGAAGAACTTGAGCTTACTTCAGCAGTAATCACAGCCCTTTCCTGTGCTGAAAAAGCAGAAGAAACTGGAGAGTTTGATGTCTTATCAACATGTCCTCCCCATGCAGCATGGGAAGGTGTAAAGGATATATATGAACAGGCACCTAAGATTGTTATTTTTGATGTTACTGAAGGGGAGTATTATGCAGTAAAACCTACAAAGGACGGTGTTTACTGGTCCGATCTTTTAGAGGGGTTTGGTGGAAGTATAGATGGGACTGCTGAACCTGTAGGAAAGGAAGGAGAACTTACAGTAATAAAGTTTACAGAGTTTGAAATTACCCCAAAACCAAAGCCAGGGTTCTTCAAAGGATGCTTATAATAGTAGCAGGGGAGACACCTCCCCTTTGCTTGGTAAATACTTTTAGGAGGGATTTCCATGAGATTAGGTTTCTTGGTAGACCTGAGTAGATGTATGGGATGTATGGCCTGTGCTGTAGCCTGTAAAGCTGAAAATAACGTTCCTCTTCACAGCTGGAGACTCAGGGTAAAGTATATTGACCAAGGGGAGTTTCCAGATGTTAAAAGACACTTTGTTCCTTTAAGGTGTAATCACTGTGAAAATGCACCCTGTGAAAGGATATGTCCTGTCTCAGCTCTACACTACTTACCAAACGGTATTGTTAATGTGGATCACGATAGATGTATCGGATGTGCTTCTTGTATGATGGCATGTCCATACAACGCCATTTATCTTGATCCTATTACAAACTCTGCAGACAAATGTACATACTGTGCCCACAGAATTGAAGTGGGACTTATGCCTGCCTGTGTGGTGGCATGTCCAACCCATGCAAATATATTTGGGGATTTAGATGATCCAGAATCAGAAATTTCCAGATATCTAAAATCTCACAGGGATGTTATGGTAAGAAAACCAGAGCTAAATACACATCCAAAACATTTTTATGTTAGAGGTTCAACAGTTGCATTAGACCCACTGGCCTCAGAAAGACCAGAAGGGTTTACGTTGTTTACAGAAGTTAAGTTTTTAGACCACATAGGAGGGCATTAATCATGTTAGGGGCAGAAGTAACATTTGATGTAGCATTACCTAAAGTAGTATGGGGCTGGCTTGTTTCAACAAATATGTGGGCAAAAAGTATAGCTACAGGAACATTCTTTTTAGGGATTTACTTTATAAAAAAATATCCACAGCAGGATAGATTTTTTAGAAAGTGGCTTCCTATACTTGGAATAATATTCATTGGTATAACTCTCCTTGTTACAATACTGGATTTACACCATATGTTTAGATTTTGGAAAATATTCCTGCATCCACACTTTACATCTGCAGTTACCCTTGGAGCATGGGTTGTATCTGCATTTGTTATTGTCCTTTTGATAGCCTTCTGGTCGTGGCTCACAGGAAAGAAAAAGCTGTTTGACAGGGTGATGGTTCCCGGTTTTATCCTTGCATTTTTTGCAACTATATATACAGCCGGTATTATGGGAGAAGCAACTGCAAGGGAAGTTTGGGTGTTCCCAGCTGAAATGATTTCAATGCTTCTTAGTGCACTTCTTGCAGGTTCAGCTGCTTATCTTGTTGTTGATGCAATATTCAAACATCCCCTACAGGAAAATGTAAGGAAGGAACTATCTTACATCCTGTTTGGCAGCGCCGGACTTATGGCTGCAATGTTCATTGGAGAACTGTTTTTTGCTAAAATGCACAGTGAATTTTCCCACAGGGTTATTGAAATCCTTGCATTTGGCGAAGTTGCTCCATTTTTCTGGATAGGTATGTTTTTAACATTTATATTCCCAATGGTGCTTGTTGGAATATCAGCCCAGAAAAGGGATTACAAATACGCTTTATACGGTTCCCTATCTGCATTAGTAGGCCTGTGGTTTATAAAACATGCATGGTTAATAGCACCTCAAAGCCTACCATTAAGCTAATAATAGGAGGGTAGCATAAATGAGAACATCAAGAAGAAGCTTTTTAAAAGGTTTAGCAGCTACAATAGGAGGGGCTGCTTTAGCAAAAGGTGTTGTTGAAAAATCCCAAGCATCTTCAACCCATGAAGAAAAAGCAGAAATTACAGCTACTCCTACCCATTTAGACTACTACCCACCGTTTGAAAGATGGGATCACTGGCAGGAACCAGATGGTGATTACTGGAAAAAGCACGGTGGGGCACTCAGGGAAGGAGTAAAACTCATAAACTATATGCTTGTACCTACTGTATGTAACAACTGTGAAGCTGCATGTGGTCTTACAGCCTGGGTAGATAAAGATAATCTGGTGGTAAAAAAATATATGGGAAATCCTTTCCACTCAGGTTCAAGGGGAAGAAACTGTGCAAAAGGATATGCTACCCAATCCCAGATGTATGATCCCGACAGAATACCTTTCCCTTTAAAAAGAGCCCCTGGTTCCAAAAGGGGAGAAGGAAAGTGGGTAAGGACAACTTGGGATGAAGCCCTTGAAACCATCGGAAAGAAAATGAGAGAAGCCCTTGAGAAGGGAGATGAATTCCACAGAAAAATGGTAATGTACCATGTAGGAAGACCAAACGAGTCTGGAGGTTTCACTGCAAGGGTTGTATGGTCATGGGGAGGAGACCACCATAACTCCCATACAAATATATGTTCTTCAGGTGGAAGACTTGGTTCTATATCCTGGACAGGAGATGACAGAACATCTCCAGATTTTGCCAACTCAAGACTTATATTCTTATCATCTTCCCACGCTGCAGATGCAGGGCACTACTTCCAGCAGCACGCTGGATACATTGCCGATGCAAGGGCAAAAGGTGCCAAACTTGTAGTGATGGATCCAAGACTTTCCAACTCTGCAGGTTTTGCAGATCTATGGCTTCCTGTATGGCCTGGAACAGAAGGAGCTATATTCCTGGCACTGTCAAACAGACTGCTGCAGGAAGATAAATTTGACAGGAAGTTTGTAGAAAGGTGGTTTAACTGGAAAACATTTATTAAAGATAAAGATTATCTAAACTACCTTAAAAAAGAAGGAAGAATTCAGAGAATCCCTGAAGGGGAAACTTTTGATGATTTTGTAGACGTACTAAAACAGATATATGCCCCTTACACTTTTGAATGGGCTGCTGAGGAAACAAAAGTTCCATTAGATAGAATAGAAAAGTTATATGAGCTGGTTCTGTGGGCAGGAAATAGAATAACCTCTTACTTCTGGAGGGCTCAGGCTGCAGGAAACCGTGGAGGATGGATGAATGCAGGAAGAACAGGTCTATTTTTCCTCGCCCTTACAGGTTCTATCGGAGGCATTGGAGGAGTTGGCTGGCACCACTGGCACGTACTTGGAGTTGGAGGAAAAGGTTATGCCTCAACAATAGGAAAAAAACCAAAAGCTGTTGATGATTGGAATGAACTGCTGTGGCCTCCTGAATGGCCGTTATCTACATATGAACTTTCATTTATACTTCCACACCTTCTATCTGATGACCAGTGGAGGGAAAAATGGGCTAAAAGAGGATTGAAAATACCAGACAGACTTAAAGTGTGGATATCAAAAATTTACAACCCAGTGTGGATTAACCCTGACGGCTTTAGATGGATTCAAGTTTTAAGAGATGAAAACAAGATGGAATTAACTGTTAACCTTTCCCCTACCTGGTCAGAAACAAACTGGTTTGTTGATTACATACTTCCTGTTGGGCTTGCTGGAGAAAGACACGACAACCAATCTGCAGAAACAAAACCTGAAAGATGGACAGCTTTCAGACAGCCTGTTCTCAGGGTTGCACTTCAAAAAATGGGATGGAGACCTAAAGTTCCATGGAGGGCAACATTAGAAGCCCATATAAAGGCTGGTCTTGGGGAAGTATGGGAAGAAAATGAATTCTGGATAAACCTTGCGTGGGCTATAGACCCAGATGGAAAACTCGGTATCAGAAAGTTCTGGGAATCTAAAAAACACCCAGGAAAACCTGTTACCATTGAAGAGTGGTACAATGCAGCCTTCTCAACACTACCTAACCTTAAAAAGGTATGTGAAGAACTTGGAACTACCCCTTATGAATATATGAGGGACAGGGGAGCATGGACAGAAGAGACAAATGTTTACAATGTTATGGAAAGGGAAATACCTTATGATCCTGAAAAGAACGCAATAAAAGTTAAAGGAAAATGGATTCCTCTATCTGAATGTGAGATAGATGAAGATACAGGAGCCGTTTATCTTAAACATCACGATGCAGATAAACTTCACTCAGAAAGACACACAATAGCTGTTAAAAAGGACGGCAAATTCCTTGTAGGTTTCCACACACCAACAGGTGTTCTTGAGTATTACTCTAAAACATTTGTTGAATGGAACTGGCCTGAATATGCAATTCCTATATATCCAGTTGATGAAAAAGATAGAAAGAAACTTATCCATATTACAACCCACGTCCACCACAGCTACATGGAAGAAGAAAATGCGTTTGCCCTTAATCCAATATTTAGACTTCCTTACAACATCCATACCCGTTCTGTAAATGCAAAATGGTTAATGGAGATATCCCAGAACCATAACCCTGTATGGATCTATGAAGGAGATGCAAAAAGACTTGGAATAAGAAGGGGAGACCCTATAAAAGTGTGGGTTGTTGATTCTTTAACAGGCATAAAAACAGGTTATTTTGTGGGAATGGCTATACCGACACAGGCCACAAGACCTGGTGTTTTAGCATGCTCCCACCACTCAGGAAGATGGAGACTTGTTAATGCTGTTGAAGTAGAAGGATTTGACCAGGAGATAGGAGTCCTTACGTATGGATCTGCCCTTGCAGAAATACAGAATGAGGGAAGTAGATGGGCTGTTAGATGGAAATCAGGTGTTGTAAAAGGAAGACATTTAGAAAGGGAACATTCAGAAGAATGGTTAAAATGGCCTTATCCTGAGATGAATAAAGATATAAAGGAAGTCTGGTGGAACGGGGCTTCAGGTGTATGGCAAAACGCTGTTTTCCCTGCAAATCCTGATCCACTTTCCGGTATGCACTGCTGGCATAAAAAGGTTTTAGTGGAAAAAGGAGGCCCTAACGACAAAATTGGAGATGTATTTGTTGACACACAGGCAACATTTAAGGTTTACCAGGCATGGAGAGATATCCTTACAAGACCAGCTCCAGGGCCAAACTGCCTTAGAAGACCAAAATGGTTTAAAAGACCATGGTATCCACATACAGATAAAGCTTACAGAATGCCCTGTCCAGAAGGTAAAGAAGAGAAACACCATTAAAAATAAGAGGGCCTTCAGGCCCTCTCTTTTGCCAGGTTTATCAGAGAGGTAAATCTGGTAAAGGAAAATAAAAAGAGGTGTATCATGGGAAGTATAGAAGAAACCCAGGCAAGGATAAATATGTACGGTCTGTTATCAAGGCTTTTGATAGAAGAGGTTGATTTTGCTACTTTAGAAAAAATAAAAAGCACCCCTGAATTACTTGATTTATTTCCAAAAACAAAAGAATGGGAGCTCTTTTACAAAAAAGATACAATCAAACTTATAGAAGAAGATTTAAATCCGGACTTTACAACAATATTTCTTATAAATGTCTATCCCTATGAATCTGTATTTATGAATGATGAAGGACATATAGATGCATCTATAACAAATCCTACCCTTATGTTTTACCATCAGCACGGATACCAGATAGATATGGAAAAAACAAGAGCCCTATCTCCAGATCATATAGCTATAGAGATGGAATTTATGATGAACCTGGCCCAGGAGGAACTAAATGCCCTGGCAAGGGAAAACTTACCTGAGGTAATAAAGCTCCGAAAGCTCCAGAAAACATTCCTGGAGGAACACCTTGCAAACTGGGGCCCTATATATCTGCTGGCAGCCAGAGATATGGCTGAAACACCCTTTTATTATGATGTTTGTGAAACAGCAACAGAGTTTATTATGTCAGACTACGATTATCTTTCTGAAGTTTTAGAAGAGGCCAACGTATAGGTGTTAAAAGTATGGGAGAAAACAGAATAAAGCTGAACTTTTACGACTGCCTCCACGTTTACTACAAAGACAGCTCCTGTCAAAGATGTATTGATATCTGTCCGGTAGAAAACACCGTTATTTATCAGGATGAAAAAATAAAGGTAAATCCTGAAACATGCGTATCATGTGGAGCCTGTGTAGGTACCTGTCCTACAGAAGCTTTTTCACTTAGGGGATTTGATGTATCAAAACTGTTTAAAAGTATGGTTGAAGAAAGGGAAACCCTAATATCCTGTAAGAAAAATGTTCCCTGCGCTTCTATAGTAAGTGTTGAACTTCTTATATCTCTGGCTCTAAAAAATGAAGATGACATAACTGTAGATATTGGTTTTTGCGGTGATTGTCAGATAGGTAAACTAAAAGAAAACATACAGGAAAACATAGAAGAGGCAAATTATTTCTTAGAGTGTATAAAATTTCCTTACAAAATCAAAGGGGAAAATGTAAGATACCTTCCTGAAGAAAAGCCCCAAACAACAGAAAGGAGAGAGTTCTTAAAAAAACTAAGTAAAGCAACTGCAGGACTGGCATTCTGGGCATTAATGCCTAAGGTTGATTTTGACAGTAAAGAGGAAGAAAGGGAGTATAAAAATATAGTTCAGGAAAAGGTTTTACCTGAAAGAAGAAAAATACTTCTAGAAACCTTAAAAGAAAAAGAGATTGATTACTCCGACAAAGAGGTTCTGGTAGATAAAATCTCCTTTACATCTGATAAATGGATAGACAACTACAAATGTACAAACTGCTCTGTCTGTTATAATGTGTGTCCTACATCAGCCTTAAAACCCGGTGAAGATAGATTAAAAATCCTTTTTGAGCCTGCCTTGTGTATAAAATGCAAAATATGCCACGAGGTCTGCCCTGAAGACTGTTTGCATCTCACAGAAAAATTAAACATAAAAACATTTTTAGAAGAGGTAAAAATCCTTGCAGAGCACGTTATGATAGCCTGTGAAGAATGCCTGGTTCCCTTTTCATACAAGGGGGACTCAACTATATGTCCAAGGTGTAGACAGCTTGAAGATGAAATTAGGGATCTTTTACAGCTTGGAGAGTAAATATTTTTTACATATCAGACCTGAAAAGTTAGCGTTTGACAACTGATACATCATTATGATTTTTTATAGAACAATAAAAAGTATGTTTTCTATATAGGAGGTTGCTGTTATGAGAAAGCTGGTAGGCGCGGTAATTACTTCAGCTGTGGTGGCATCAACTGCCCTTGCAACAAATGGAGATAATATGATAGGGGTTTCTCCTGCATCAAGGGCGATGGGTGGTTTAGGGACAGGTATATGCCTTGAGCCTACAGACTCTATTTTCAGGAACCCAGGCTGGCTTGCAAGACAGGAAGGATTTAATGTCAGCTTCGGGGGTATTTTGTTCTTACCCCATGTAAAAGGAAGATATAAAGGTAGTGTATTTGGAGATACAGGTTATGTAACATCTGATGCTGACACATTTACAATACCGGAAATAGCAATAACAAA
>CAZHWB010000055.1:0-11457 GCA_964536105.1 uncultured Aquificales bacterium
CAGAAGGTTGTCAAATCTGTGGAAGAGGGGATTTTCCAGCTTATATATTTTTTTCCTGTAAAAGGAACAAAAGAAACGGCACATAAAATAGGAAAAATATTCATTACCGCAGGTATATTACTTGTCCCTATCGCTGTTTACAGATACTTTTCTGAAGGTAAAGCACTGCTGATTTGGGGAAGCTCCTTTGAAACAGCCCATTTTTACGCCATATTTTCCCTTGTTTCTATACTGCTTTCTGTTTACTACAGTAAGAAAAATAAAAACTTATCCACTATCTTTCTGGTTTTATTTGTTATTTTTAGTTTCATTGTGATATTAACCTTTAGAAGAACTGGATTTTTAGAGATCTTTGTAGGGTTTATCCTTCTTCTTTATCTTCTTAAAAAGAATAAACTTATAGGAAAAAATTTTTTAATTGCCCTTTCTGTATATATGGGATTTTACACAGTCTTTAACTACCTGTTCTTATCCCATTACGATTACAGGTTCAAAGAGATGAATAAACTCTTTAAAGAAAAGCAGGCTAATATTAATGTTGTATCAAGCAGTAGATACTCAATTCTTAAAGATGCAGTTTATATAATAAAAAAGGATTTCCAGGAAAAAAATATCCTGAATATCCTTATAGGACACGGGATAAGACCAGGAAACTACCTTCCCCACATTTATGATAAAAAGGGGAAAATATATAAAAGGGAAAGATATGAGTCTTTTGTCCTTATCAGTGAGTTTATAGAAAGGGGGATTATAGGGGTTTTTGCTATCTTATGGATTATGTTTTCTGCTTTTAAAAGATTTTTCTCCATCCAGTTGGAAAAACGGGAAGATCTGCTAGGTCTGCTACTTTTTATTCCCCTTATCCTACATATCATAGGAACTTTTTTTACATTTTTCTGGGATGCTTTACTACCTTTATACTTGCTATTATTTAAAATGGGAGAGGTTTATTTTGAAAGGGAAAAAGCTGTTTGATTTAAAAACCCTTGGGGAGCTGAAAAAGGGCTTTTTTATAAAAAGACAAAATAGATTTGTTGGAATCTGCAACATAGACAACAAGGAAAAAACATGCCATATAGCCGATCCGGGAAGACTAAAGGAGATTCTTGCAGAAGGAAGGGAGGTTCTTGTTGTAAAGAATAAACCAGATTTAAAGCTTGATTATAAGCTTATTGCTGTAAAAATGGAAGAGGGCTGGATTTTACTAAATACCTCCATCCACTCAAAAATAGCAAAAAAAGCCATTAAAGAGGGAATTTTAGGTTTTATCCCTGAAAAAATAAAGTCTGAAGTTAAATTTGGTGAAAGTAGATTAGATTTTCTTATAAATGAAGATCTTTTTGTTGAACTAAAGGGCAGTAATCTTCTTTTTAAAGACAGATGCCTTTTCCCTGATGCTCCTACCCAGAGGGGAGCAAGACATCTGGAAGAGCTTATAAAAGCTGTAGAAGAAGGTTTTAAAGCATCTATTCTTATTATGGGGCTCAGGGAGTGCAAATGTTTTGGTATTAACAAAGAGCTTGATCCAAAGTTCTGGAATACCTTTAAAAAAGCTTTAGAAAAAGGCGTTTCCTATAAGGGGTTTAAAGTAAAAATAGATAGAGATTTTAATGTAGTTTTAAATGGAGAACTTCCTTTATGTGAAAGGGAGAAAGAATGATACTGGATATCTTTTCTGTAATGAACATTATAGGGCTTATTGCTTTTGCTGTTGTAGGGTCTTTCAAAGCAATAAGGGAAGGTCTTGATCTTTTTGGTATAACAGTCTTAGGAACAATGACAGCCCTTGGGGGAGGAATAACAAGGGATTTACTTGTTAATCAAATCCCAAATGCCCTTAAATCTATAACTGATATGTCCTTTGCTTTATTTGGGGTCTGGCTTGCAATTGTGCTATACAGGATTTTCAAAGGGGAGTTCAAAAACAGGTTTTTCATTCTCATTCCAGATGCCATAGGTTTATCTGCCTTTACAACCACAGGGGCAATTATCGCATATAACTCTGATGTTTCATTTTTCGGGATTGTTATACTTGCCACCTTAACAGGGGTAGGTGGAGGTTTAATAAGTGATATTCTCCTTGGCAAAATCCCCTCTGTTTTGAGGGATGATTTTTACGCCAGCTGCTCCATAATCGGAGCTGTATCCTTTTATATTGCAATACTTTCTGGACTTGATATAACAACATCTGGGGTTATATGCAGTGTTGTTGTATTTATGATCAGACTTCTTGCGATTTTATACAACTGGACATTACCTAAGTTCAGCTAATGGTCTATAATTTTATTTCCCAAAATTAAAAATAGGAGGCATATATGCTTATAAAAGAAAGGCTTTTTACCCCTGGTCCTGTTCCATTACCACCTCAAGTGATAAAGGCCCTTGGACAGCAAATTATACACCACAGAACACCTGAATTTACCCAGATATTCCTTGATACAAGGGAAAAACTGCAAACACTACTTAAAACCCAGAGGGATGTCTTGATGTTTGCATCATCTGGGACTGGAGCAATGGAAGCCTCTGTTTTAAATTTTTTCAGAAGGGGAGATAGGGTTCTTATTATAAATGCAGGAAAATTTGGACAAAGATGGAAGGAACTTGCAGAAACATTTGAGCTTAAAGTTATTGATTATGAAATAGAATGGGGAAAAACGTACCAGAAAGATAGAGTTCTCCAAATAGTGGCTGAATTTCCAGATATAAAGGGTATCTTTGTTCAGCATTCAGAAACATCTACAACAACTTTACATGATATAAACTTCCTGGCTGATGTATCAAAAAACCTTGAGGACTGCATCCTTGTAGTAGATGGAATAACCTCTGTTGGGGTTTATGAGGTTTATCCTGAGGAAATAGGAATAGATGTCCTTGTTACCGGTTCCCAGAAAGCCCTCATGCTGCCGCCAGGTCTTGCAGTTCTTTATTATTCTGAAAAAGCAGAAAAAAGACTATCAAAAAGTGATATTCCTAAATATTACTTTGATGTTGCAAAGGAGTCTAAAAAACAGAAAAAAGGACAGACAGCCTATACCCCTGCCATAAATCTTATAATTGCATTAAATGAAAGTCTAAAACTTATCCTTGAGGAAGGGCTACCGGACTTAGCTAAAAGGCATTCTATCATGGCACAGGCCACAAGGGAGGCTGTAAAGGAAATAGGTCTTGAACTTTTATCAGAAAGTCCCTCAAACTCAGCTACAGGGGTATATGCCCCTGCAGGTGTTAATGCCGACGATTTAAGAAAAGAGCTGTTAAAGATAGGATTTAGGGTTGCAGGGGGACAGGATCATCTTAAGGGAAAAATATTTAGAATTGCCCATATGGGTTATTTTGATTTTATGGATATGATACAGGTTATCAGTGGGTTAGAAATGGCATTGAATAAATTAGGATACAAGGTAGAGCTTGGAAAAGGGGTTAAAAAGGCCCAGGAAATATTCCTTGAATATCTATAGGTTAGTCAATCCAAACCTGCTATAATACTGAAAAACTTGAAAAATGGAGTTTTAAATGGAAGAAAAAAGGGAAGAAGAAATCTTAGGAATTAAAAAGGAAACTGACAGCCAGAATATTCAGGAAGAAAAAGCTCCAGAAGACAGCCTCAAATTTATGATTGCCTATATGCTTGCTACAGGACTTTTTGTAGGCAAAATACCTAAGATTCCTGGAACTGCAGGAACGCTTGTAGGTCTTATCCCTATCCTTATATACTGGATGAGGGGAGGGGAGTACCAGATAGTAAACCAGATAGCCATTACACTGGCTGTATTTTTTATAGGTATATGGGCTTCAACTGTTCTTATAGAAACCCTTAAGGAAGGGAAAGATCCGGAATACATAGTTATTGATGAAATAGCCGGGTATATGGTTTCAATGATAGGTTTTACTCCAACAATAGAACACCTTCTCCTTGCGTTTATAATATTCAGGTTCTTTGATATATTAAAACCTCCCCCTATAAAATGGTTTGAAAAGCTCCCTTCTGGACTTGGGGTTATGGCTGATGATATTGTTGCTGGAATTTATTCATGGATTGTGATGTTTATACTTGTCCACTTTTTAGGTTTATAAAAGGAGTAGAAGATGCTTAGTTATAAAGATGCCGGGGTTGATATAGAAAAGGCCGATAAATTTGTAGAAGAAATAAAAGGATTTGTAAAAAAGACCTTTAACAAAAATGTTATAACCCCCATTGGCGGATTTGCAGGGGCATTCCTCCTTGAGGCAGGTAAGTATAAAGAACCTGTTATTACATCATCAACAGATGGTGTAGGAACAAAACTTAAAATAGCCCAGACTGTAGATAAACACGATACCATCGGAATAGATCTTGTTGCTATGTGTGTTAACGATCTTATCACAACAACATCTAAACCGCTTTTTTTCCTTGATTACTTTGCCACAGGGAAACTTGAACCCCATGTAGCTGTAGATGTGGTAAAGGGAATAGCAAAAGGCTGTGAGGAAGCAGGGTGTGCATTGATAGGTGGAGAAACTGCTGAAATGCCCGGTATGTATAAAGATGGAGAATACGATCTTGCCGGTTTTGCAGTTGGAATTGTTGAAAAAGAAAAAATGCTTGATGGATCAAAAACAAAACCTGGAGATGTACTAATAGGGGTGGCATCTTCAGGTATCCACAGCAACGGTTATTCACTTGTAAGAAAGCTTATAGAAATAAGAGGTTTTTCTTTAGATACATATATAGAAGACCTTGGGAAAAAGCTGTGGGAGGAACTTTTAACACCTACAAAAATATATGTAAAATCAGTTCTTAAACTTTCTGAAAAAATTGATGTACACGCCATAGCCCATATAACAGGAGGAGGAATCCCAGGAAACCTTATAAGGGTTTTAAACAAAGATGTTAAAGCTGTTATAGAGGAAGGAAGCTGGGAGATTTTACCTGTTTTCAAATGGATACAAAAGGAAGGGAAAGTACCTAAAGAAGAAATGTATAAAACATTTAATATGGGACTTGGAATGATTATAGCTGTCCCGGAAAAAGATAAGGAAAAGGCAGTAGAGATATTAGAAAAAGAAGGAGAAAAAGCCTATATAGTAGGTTACCTAAGGGAAGGGGAAAGATCTGTAGATATCTTATAGGTTGATTTTGGGGATTTAGCATGCCTTTGGAGGAGTATATAAGCAGGGCAAAGTCTGTTTTGGAAAAAAACTGGACTGGAGCTTACACGGTTCCTTCTGTTCATTTATACCCCCACCAGTGGAATTGGGATAGCGGCTTTATAGCAATAGGTTATTCCCATTATGATACAGAAAGGGCAGTTCAAGAAATATCCCATTTATTCAAAGCCCAGTGGAAAAATGGGATGGTCCCCCAGATTGTTTTTAACAAACATGCCCTTGGTAAGTACTTTCCAGAACCTGATTTCTGGCAGGCCCACAAATCACCATTTGCCCCGGATGGTATTTTAACCTCTGGGATAACTATGCCTCCTATCCACGGTTATGTTGTTTTAAAGATCTATGAAAATGCACCTGAAAAAGACAGGGTGATCCCTTTTTTAAAATGGATATTTCCAAAACTCATTAAATACCACAGATACCTGTATCTTGAAAGAAATCCTGATGACAACGGACTTATTTATATAAGACATCCCTGGGAATCAGGAATGGATAACTCTCCGCTCTGGGATGAAATACTGAATAGAATTGATACAAAAAAGGTCCCTATTCCCCACTTTAAAAGAAAAGACAACAAGATAATAGATCCTGAGCAAAGACCACGGGATATAGATTATAAAAGGTACATATATCTTGTAGATATTTTTAGAAAAAATCAGTATGATGAGAAAAAGATCTTTAAAGAATGTCCATTTATAGCTGCAGATCCTCTTTTTAATTCCATACTGTGTGCATCAAATAAAGCTCTCATTAAAATAGCTGATATTTTAAAAGAAGATTACAGGGAAATAGAAGAGTGGTATAAGTTTACCTCTACATCTGTCAGGGATGAGCTCTACAGCAGCAAAGACAAAATATTTTACGGATACGATTTTATATATAAAAAACATCTAAAGGAACCTACAGCCGCAGGTTTTCTACCTTTATTTGGGGAAATTCCAACAAAAAAGCAGGCACAGGAGCTTCTGAAATATATGAACTCAGCAAGTTTCTGCCATATCCATGATGACAACTGCTTTGCAATCCCAAATTACGACAAAAAGAGAAAAGATTTCAGTAGAAAAAATTACTGGAGGGGTCCAGTATGGATTAATATAAACTGGATGATATATGAAGGGCTCCTAAAATACGGTTTCAAACAAAAGGCCAAACATTTAGAAAAAACAATTCTGGAACTTCCTATGAGATTTGATTTTTATGAATACTTTGATTCCTACGAAGGGACAGGATACGGAACAAAGGATTTTTCCTGGAGTGCTGCCCTTTTTATAGATTTAGCCTACAGGTATAAAAAGCAAAAAGAGATAAAAAAACATCTTCCTATATTTGTTAGTGAAACAGTTTTGAATAGAAATGAAAACAGGGTAAAGATCAAGGATAATCCTCTTATTTACAAAAAGTTCAACAAAGTAGTAAAAAATCTATTTTCAAAATATACAGATAATGGGGTTGTATCCTACAAAGATGTGGTAATATCTCCAGAATATAAGATATACAAGTTAATATCAGCAGATTTAGATAATTTTTCTCCAGAAATTCTTCCTGTAAAGGAAAGAATTTCCTTTTATATAAACTTATACAACATTATGGTTATAGATTTTGTTATATCAAAAAATATAAAAGAAACTGTCCTTGAGATAGAGAACTTTTTTATAGATCTAAAGTATTCTGTAGGAGGAAAAAAGGTATCTTTATACGATATTGAGTTTAAAATATTGAAAAATATAGATGACATAAATATAAAAAGAAAAATCCCATTTTCCCTTGTCAGGGGGACAAAAACATCACCAAATTTAAGATTTTTTAAAGGGGGAGAACTGGATGATCTATTAGATATGTGCGTAAAGGACTACATAGCTTCTTCAGAAATTGTTCTGGTTCCAGAAAAAAAACAGATACTGCTTCCGGAATTTATAAAATGGCATCTTGATATATTTAAAACATTGGAAGATATTAAAAAGTTTCTTAAAGGGTTTTTTAAAAACCACAGGCAAAAACAGCTGGAAAATATCAATAATTTAGTTTTTTTAGACCACAACTGGCAGTTAAATAAACCATAAAAAGGGGTGTTATAATAAGTTAAAAAAGAGGGAGTACTTATATGAAAATCAGTGATTTTCAAAAGGAAAATAATGGGAAAATAGCTGTTATTGGCCTTGGATATGTAGGGCTTCCTTTAGCTGTTTTACTGGACAAAAAATACAATGTTATAGGTTTTGATATAAATTCCCAGAGAATAAAGGAGCTGAGGGAAGGATACGACAGAACAAGGGAAGTACAGCAAAAAGAGCTAAAAAACTGTCAGATTGAGTTTACCGATAACCCTGAAAAGATATCCCAGGCAAAGGTTATTATAGTAACTGTTCCAACACCTATAGATGAACACAGAATACCAGACCTCAGGCCTATAAAATCTGCTTCAAAAACTGTCGGCAGGTATATGCAAAAAGGCTCTGTTGTAGTTTATGAAAGTACTGTTTACCCCGGCCTTACAGAGGAAGAATGTGTTCCAATACTGGAGCAGGAAAGCGGTCTTAAGTGGAAAAAAGATTTTAATGTTGGATACTCCCCTGAAAGGGTTAATCCAGGGGATAAACAGCACACTATAGACAAAATCAAAAAAGTAGTAGCTGGAGACACTCCAGAGATAACAGAGTTTTTAGCCCAGCTTTACGGCAGTGTTATAACAGCAGGGGTTCATAAAGCACCTGATATAAAAACAGCAGAAGCTGCTAAAGTTATAGAAAACACCCAGAGGGACTTAAACATCGCCCTTATGAATGAGCTTTCTGTTATTTTCAATAAGATGGGAATAGACACAAAGGCAGTTTTAGAGGCAGCCTCCACAAAATGGAACTTTTTAAGGTTTGAACCGGGGTTGGTAGGGGGACACTGTCAAGCAGGCACAGAGTTCATAACAGTCAAATACAAAGGAAAAATATTTGATACAACCTTTGAAGATTTTATAAACAAAAAACTAAAAGTAAAGAAAAGTATAAACTTTTATGGAACACAGCTTTTAATTCCTGATGAAGAGGCACAGGTTTTAACATTTGACCCATTAAAAGAAAACTTCAGCTTTAAACAGGTTAGGGTTTTTACAAAGAGAAAGTATAACAGCCTTATAAAGGTAAAACTGTCAAATGGTCAGACTATAACTGTTTCAGATAAACATCCTTTTATAATAAAAAATACAAACTCTTATGACGTAAAGCTTGCAGATCAGTTAAAGGAAGGGGACAAAATCCCAGTTTTATCTAAGCTACCGGTTATATACAAAAATATAAGACTAAATCTAATAGATATTTTAAAAACTGCTGATTTTACAGATAAGCTTAGGGTAAAACCTAAAAACAAAAAATGGAAAGAATTTGAAAAGTTTAAAAAATACATAAGCAAAAAATATTTAGACAAAAAGGTATCTAACTTTTTTAATAACAACTATTTACCCTTTGAAGATTATCTAAAAGTAAGAGAACTTTTCTTAGAAAACTATAAAGAGGAAGAGCTGGAAATTGTTTCAGGCAGGGGTTCTTCCTTTGGGAAGGTACCGGCTGTTATAGATGTGGATAAAGATTTTGCAAGATTTGTAGGATACTACCTGTCAGAGGGCTGTTTAACAAAGGACTCAAAAACAACAAGAATAAGGCTGACGATTAATAAAAATGAAAAAGGGCTTCTAAAAGATATAAATGATATTCTAAACAACCTTAATATAAACTTTTCAGTATATGAGGATAAAAGTTTTGACAGTTTAACTGTAAAAATATCAAACAGAGCTTTAGGTTATCTTTTTGAATATTTAAAAATCGGGAAAAATAGTTATGACGCAAAAATTCCAGATATTATTATGTATAACACCGACGAAATAAGAAGAGAAGCGTTAAAAGGGCTGTTTAGAGGAGACGGTGGTATCACTGTATCAAACAACAACATAAAAATCTCCTACTACACATCTTCAGATACCCTTTATCATCAAATAGCTTTACTTTTAATAAACTTTGGCATACTTCCAAATCATCAAAAAAGAAAAGGTCTTATTGAAATATCCTCAGCAAAGTATGCAAGAAAGCTTTTAGATTTCTTCCTTGATGACAAAAAAGAAAAACTTGAAAAAATCTTAAAAACAAAAAAGGAAGGAATAACAAAAAACTACCAGTTTGACGAGATGTTTTATATATGCAGTGTGAAAGAGATTGAAAATATAAAAAATGAAGATTTTATATACTCAATGGAAGTTCCTGAGACTAAAAACTATATTACAACAAACGGAGTTATCACCCATAACTGTATAGGAGTAGACCCTTACTATTTAACATTCAAAGCTGAGGCTATAGGTCATCACCCAGAAGTGATACTTGCAGGAAGAAGGATAAATGACTATATGGGAAAGTTTGTAGCTGAAAATACTGTCAAAAGCTTAATAAAGGCAGGTAAAGCTGTAAAGGGAAGCAGGGTTTTAATACTTGGATTAACATTTAAAGAAAATATTGCAGATATAAGAAATACAAAGGTAGTAGATGTTTACAATGAGCTGAAAGAATACGGAATAGATGTTTATGTTTATGATCCATATGCTTACCCTGAAGAAGTAAAGGAAGAGTATGGAATAGAGCTTTTAGATAATATAGAAAAATATAAGCCTTATGATGCTGTAGTAGTAGCAGTTAAACACAGACCCTTTATAGAAGAACTTGATTTTGAAAAATATAAAAAGCTAATGGAAAATGAACATAAACCGGTTTTAATAGATATTAAAGGTCTATATAATAAAGAAAAAGCGAAAAAGGCGGGATTTATATACTGGAGGCTTTAAAGTAAAAAAGAAGAGGGGGAGATCCTATGCTTAATAAAATAAAAATATCTATTTTTATTTTTGTTCCTGTTTTACTTGGCTTATATGTAAGATTTGATGATCTAAAAAAATGGCTTGAGAACAAAAACTTATATTTTTTTAACGGAAGGGCTATATTTACTGGGAATGACGCATTTTTCTTTGCCAGGTATGCCCAGGAATTTTTTTCAGGGAAATACAAACCAGGGGAATTAGATACCCTTAGATTTGTCCCAGATTTCATTTTATATCCTGATCCTGTTCCTTTTATAAGTGTGTTATCAGGTTTTTTCTCAAAAATCCAGGGAACATATATAGAAAATACCTCCCTTTGGCTTGTCCCTATCTTATCTGTCCTCTTTGTTATTCCCCTTGTTCTTTTCTTTAAAAGAATTGGATATCCTATAGCAGGCTTTTCAGGGGCAGTTCTTACAGTTATATCCCTGTCTTACCTTCCAAGAACAACTATAGCCAGGCTGGATACAGATTCCCTTAATTTATTTTTTCCCTTTGCAACAGCCTTATTTTTGCTTTTAACTGTCCAGTCTGAAGGCAAAAAAAAGTATATCTATTCAGCATTAGCCGGTATATCCGCATTTTTATATATGTGGTGGTATACAAGATACTCCCTTTTACTTGGTATTGTAGCAGCTTTTATTATTTATCTTCTTATAGAAAAGAGATTAAAACTGAAAAAAGAAGATATTATATCAGCAGGAATATTTATTCTTTTGTCAAATCCCATAAATATCTTTAAAGGCATACATGAAGTTTCTGGAAAAGTTTACTCATACATTTTTTTAGCAGGGGAAAAAACTACAAAAGTAGGATTTCCGAATATCCAGCATTTTGTTTCGGAACTTCAGCATTACAGCTTTGATAGATTAGGAAACCTCATCACCGGAAATGAAATTATTTTTGGGATAGGTCTTGTAGGAATTATTCTGCTTTTAGTCAACAGATGGAAGCCGATGATATTACTTCTTCCATTTTTAGCACTAGGATTTATACCTTTAGTTGGTGCTATGAGATTTGCCATGTATCTTGCCCCGTTTATTGGGATAGGTATAGGTGCTATATTTGATTTTGCTTTACAAAAAATCAAAGAAAAAAATAAGGAAAAATCAGAAAAACTGGACTTTAGCATATCCCTTATATCTTCCTTTGCTATTTTAGGTATTTTACTTTATGTGAATAAGTTTTCCTTTGCCTTTGTCGCATCCCCAAAGTTTCCGCCACCCCTTGCAGGGGATTTTATATCACTACAGGAGAAGACAGAAAAAAATGCCTGGATATGGAGCTGGTGGAGTGAAGGGTACATGATAGAGTACTACGGAAACAGGGGGGTTTTTGTTGACCCAGGACGTCAATTTACTCCTAAAACGTACTTTGTAGGACTTACGTATTCTATAAACAGTCCCCAAAAAGCAAGAAATGTGATTTTTTCAGTGGCATCTATTGGATTAAAAGGAATA
>CAZHWB010000056.1:0-24284 GCA_964536105.1 uncultured Aquificales bacterium
TTTTACTGTTTTGTAGTTTGACTATCTGGTTGTCTGACAGTCCTGTTTTTGAAAGGTACCCTGCTTTAAAGGCGTGGAGTATTCCTCCGTTTGATCCTGTATATACCACTGAGTACCCTTTCTCTGGGTAGTTTACAACTATTGGAGTTGAGTATATTATGTCTGCAAGCTTCCACACATTTCCGTCAATATATCTACTTCTGCAATTTTTAAAGTCCTCACCTTTTATATACCTGATGAGATTTTCCGTTTTCTCAGAAAGTGTATCCCCAAGACAGTCTGGAAATGTATCAGGACCACCTAAGTATGGGTTAAATTTGCTGACTTCACTTACTGAAAAAGCCGTAAGTTCATTATCTGTAGAAACAGTGAAAATCTGCCTGTCTTCCGGGTAAGTATCTTTAAGTCTTTTTCCAATATTCCATAGGGAATTAACTTCATCTAGTGAGGTATAAATGCTATCTATATAATCTTCCTTACCATCTACATTAACAGTATATGTTTTTATCAGCAAGGAACCGTCATTATCCAGATCAAATTTTAAAATTAAATCCTCATATTTATCTAAAATTTTATTTAAATTTGTATCTTCTCTGATATTTTGGGCTGATTTTGTGTTGTAAAACCAGTAGCTGTACAGGTTTCCAATCCAGGAAACACTCTCATCCTCAGATATCTTTTCTGGATAAAAAACAGCCTGGACAAGAAGGGCTCCCTTTTTATTTTTTCCAGATAAAGAGGCTATAGCTGTTCCGGAAGCAGTCTTTTTAAGTATATTTTTGAATGTTTTTTTAAGTTTATCCTCTATTTTTTCAGGATTTGATACAAGAAAATATGTATCAGGAAAACCATCTCCATCTTTGTCCCACTCTTCTTCAAGATCCGGTTTATTATTTCCGTTTATATCAACAAAACCACCATATTTTGCAGCCAAATAAAGCATATTCAAAGGGCCTGTAATCATTTTTTCATTTGTTTCCTGTGTATCTATCATGTATGTAATTATGTTCTGAAAGCCATCTATATCTTTTCTAAGGTCAGTGTTGTGGGCGTAGTAAGCCAGCCCTGCTATATAGTAAGAATTTTCCCTTCCTGAGCCGTAACACGTCCCAATGGCTTTTGAAAGCTGAGGGACATACTTTTCTGTATCTTCCCAATCGCATTCCCCCCCATAAACACAACCTATACACATATTCCCTGGCGTTAAACCTTCTTCTTCACCTACTTTATCAGTCCAGACACTAACATTCACCGACGTATCTGGATTAGATGGATTTCCAAAATCATTAACGCATTTTACACATTTACCTGAACCGCCGAAATTTTTACACAGTTTCCCTTCCTTATTTAAACGTTTTATACAGTATCCATCATCTTTAATAGAAAAGGTTGCCTGTGTTCCCGGAACTTTCTTATCAAGCCAGGGATAGGCATCATTTATTGCAACAATAAAGTTTTTTTGACATGGATAAAAAATAGGATCTCTCCAGCTTAGTTTTGAAGATTGGTTGCAGTAAACAGGAAATCCATCATCAATATCCCCTAATCCGGCACAGTAATCTTCTGTAGGAGACAGATTTTTAAAATACCGTATTATCTCGTAGTACATCTCACTTACAGGATCATAAACTTTATAACCTTTCTTGTAGCCAAACTTATTTATGTAGTTTATAACTCCGCTGTTTCCTTGAGATACATTATCAGGATTCTGTACAAATATTCCATTTTCATCTATCTCCTTCTCTGGATTATCACAACCATCAGGATTATTACATACTTTTACACTTCCATTTTTATCGTGGTATTTCAAACCAGCCGGAATTTTGTTCCCAATCCATTTCATATTTGCCCTGATGATACCCCCATCCCTTTCCAGGTCTGGGTTATCTTTTAATGCGTACGAAATAAGGGCAAATCTCATTTTATCTGCATATTTTTGCAAAACCCCTTCAGGTTTTTTTGTTTTGGGATTGCAGTTATCCTCCAAACCTATATCTTCATTGCAAACTTCAACCCTCAAAACATAGGCTTTTTCTTTTCCTTTCAGGCATTTTCCAGAACAGTCTTTATTTTTATTACATATTTTTTCAGGATCATCAGAACAGACTCCTTTTCCCAAAATAACAGGAAACCATTCTTCCGGATTTTTGCTTCTTATGTTCTCTTTTATAATGCAGTCAGGAAGGTCATCCCCATTTTTATCCCTACAAACGGCAAAGCCATTTGAGTATCTTATTATGAATACTGTTCCGCTGTAAGGGGTGTAATTCTCAGCACTATCTATCCTTTTTATTGGAAACCATAAATTCCAATCGTCTATGAACCTTAACACACATTTACCATCTTCCCCACAATCTGAATCAGAGGCACACAGCTTGTCATAATTTTTAGAGCAAACCCTCTTTTTCGTTCTAACTCCGATAGTCTGCCTTGCTCCCAGTAAAACAGTTTCTCCTTCTTTATCTACAATTCTATTTCCGCCGGTCATTGCTTTTCTAAAGGAATCAACAGCAGTCATCGTTGCCCAGTTAAGAAAATTTCCGCTCCATTTTCCAGCGCAGATATGATCTTCTGCATAAGAAACAGGAAAAAAGGTCTTTTCAGCATCATCATATTCATAACATTTTTCTGGATCAAAGTATCCGTAGTAATTTTTTTCATTATCGTAGCAGTTTGAAACATACACCCAGTCAAGGGATTTTGTTGTATAAACACAGCTTTTTGGCTTACATCCGTAATTTCCATTTTCATCATATGAACAATCTACATCTGGGTGTGCCGTCCCCTGCATAGGTGTTTCAATAGAAAGCATTATCATAATATTTGGGGGAACATTGGTAGACAAAAAAGGAGGCAAAGCACAGTAGTTATCCATAGAAGAGGAAAAAGCAGAATTTGCAAAAAAATGGAAAAAGATGAGATATATCATAAAATAAATTTTTTTCATTTTAATTCTGCTCTCCAGATATTTTAAGTGTTTTTCTTATAATTTTCGCATATTTTATTAAGAATTTTTAAACCTTTTCGTTAATAAATCGTGAAGAAAATAAAGGAAGAACTATAACCGTTAAAAAGGAATTTTTTACCCTTGTTTTTAACTCTCCGCCATATTGGGAAATAAGAAATTCAGCCAATTTCAGCCCTATACCGCTTCCTTTAGATACAGATTTAAAATCGTTTCTTATAAATATATAAACATATTTTTTATCCTTACACATCTTTATGTGGATATTTTTTTTTGAATATTTTGCTATATTTTCAAAAATAGAAAAAAGTATATTTTCCAGGTCATGCTCATCCATCTTAACATAAACATCAAAAATAGAAACACTTACATTTTTATCCTTCAAACTCTGTCCAAAGAAGGATAAAACCTCTAAAATTTTATTTTTTACATTTAATCTCTTTTCTTCTTTTTGCTGAAAACTTAATCTTTTTAAGGATTTTGTAACAAAGGAAAAATCTTTTTCCATTATAGAGTAAGCATTATCAAGTCTTTCCAGAGCTTTAGAGGAACATTTTTCACTTAAAATCTCAATATTTACCCTGTATATAGATAGGAAATTTCCAAGTTTATGGGTTATGGTTAAAAGCATAAGCTCAAGGAACTTCTTTATTTCTTCCTCTTTTTTTATGTATTTAATAACAGTTTTATAAAAAATTAAGAATAAAGCCAAAATAATAGCCCCTTCCCAGACAAAAAGGGTTAATGCAAAATCCTTTAGTTTCTTTCTTACAGGGGAAAAATCAAAGGCTATAATCTTGTTATCTATTTTATCTACAGGGGTATACCCCTTAGGTGGATTGGTACCTATATAAACATACCCAGGTAAAGGGACATTTTGGGAAAATATGTAAAGTTTTTTTAATAAGATAGCTTCCCTCTTTATCTGGTATTCCAGGGAAAGCTTATAAGAAAGAATAACAAATATATTAAGAATTGAAAAACCTGTAATAAGAATAAGAACGAACCCTATTAAGATTTTATGTTCAAATTTTATTCTAATTTGTATCCTCTTCCTTTATAAGTTTTTATACTATCTTTAGGTAAAATTCTCCTTAGCTCTTTTATGTAGGTCCTAACTATTTCATCCCCTACAGGTTTTGTACCCCATACGTAGTTTAGTATTCTTTCTGTACTGACGATAGACCCTCTATTTTTCAGCAGTAGATAGAGAAGTTCCCATGTGGTTTTGGATACTTTTATCTCTTTTCCATTTTTGTAAACAAGCTGTCTGTCTATATCTATCTCAACATCCCCTATTTTGAAAATAGTTTCCATATGTTTTCTTTTTGAAAGAGCTTTAATCCTTAAAAGGAGCTCTTTAGGGGTAAAAGGCTTTGTCAGATAATCATCAGCCCCTAAATTAAAACAGGTCTCCTTATCTTTTATAGTATTTTTTGCTGTAAGAATGATAATTGGTGTTTTAATCCCTTTAAATCTGAGATTTTTTAGTATATCTTCCCCTTTCTGGTATTTAAGTATTAAGTCCAGAACAATAACATCATAACTTTCAAAATCGTATATATGCTCTATTTCCCTGTCATCTTCTATCCATTCCACTTCTATACCGTGCTCTTCAAGATATTCTTTTACACTCTCCCCTAAAAGGGGATCATCTTCCACAAGGAGTATCTTCATTTTTTCTCTCCAATATCAATATTCCTGTTTGAAACAAGTATTGATATTTTATTTT
The DNA here is from genome assembly GCA_964536105.1 of uncultured Aquificales bacterium. GTDB lineage: Bacteria > Aquificota > Aquificia > Aquificales > Hydrogenothermaceae > JAADDV01. The sequence goes on from CAZHWB010000056.1 coordinate 4,698, forward strand.
CGAAAAGATCCTTCACCCTTTTCAGTAAAAAAACCCTCTTATATTTTAAAATATCCTTCTTGTATTTATCTCTGGAAAGAATATAAACAGTTTCCTTCTGATACAGAAACTTCCTTATTTCTTCTTTTTTTAATGGTTTTATATGTTTACGTATATAAAATACAAACGCAGGATTGAAGCTCATATAGTATCTTATGGGCTTTGCTTTATCTATAAAAGGCATCATCTGAACAACAGGGTTTCTTTTATCCACTTTAGGAAAAATATAGAAAAAAAAGAGAACACTTGTCAAAATAGATGTAAGGCTTAAAGATAAAACAGATACGTACCAGTCCCTTTTTAATAATAAAAGAAATAAAATGCCTCCAAAGGTCAGTATAAAGAAGAAAAATGCAAGATAAGAAAGATCAGAAATTTCCTTCTCCCCTTTTATTCCAACATAAAGAAGCAAAACCAGAAAAATAGATAAAATAAGATAAAAAATCCCACTCCATATAACAGATTTAGGTACTTTATTCTTTATAGAGGATATGAAATATCCAATAATAATAGCTAAAGAAGGATAAACAGGAACAGTATAGTTTGGAAGTTTTGTTTTTGAAATTGCAAAAAATCCTGTATAAATTCCAGCAATTAAAAGAAGAAACAGGAAGGTGTCATTTTTTCTTTCATTAAAGGCCCTGTAAACAGCCTGGGGGATAAAAACAGAAAATGGAAGCAGTCCTATAAATACATACAGAAACGTTATTAAAAATATTCCCCCATGCCCTTCCATAGGCTGGGAAAACCTGTGTATATTATGTTTGAAAATAAATTCCTCTACCCATTTCCAGTTTGTTTTTAAACCTACTGCAACATACCACGGAAGGGCTATTATCAGTATGATAAGAAGACCCCTGATAATTTTGAGTTCTTTTAATGTTTTGAAGGAAATCTCCCTTTTTAATGCGAGAAATGAAGCAACAATGAAAAAAGGTAAAACAACAGCTACAGGCCCTTTTGTAAGAACACCCAATCCAGAAAAAATATAAAAGCTGTATAGAAAAATATCCTTCCTTTCTTTATACCATACAAAAAAGGAAAACAAAGACGCATTTATCCAGAATATAAGATAGGGATCAGGAACAGCCATATGGAACTGAACTGCCATATGGATTGAGGAGATAAGAACCAAAAAAGAGAAAAAAGCTGTGTAAAAACCAAAATACCTTTTTGCAAACAAAAAAGTTATCAAGACAAGAAGCCCACCAAAAATAGAGGAAAAAAATCTTGCGGAAAATTCATTAACACCAAACATCTTATAGGCAAGCATCATAAAATAATAGTGGACAGGGGGTTTATCTGTCCTAAGTTCATAGTTAAATGTAGGGACTATAAGGTCAGATCTTTCAAGCATTTCCCTTGCACATTCTGCATTCTTGGCCTCATCTAAGCTGTATATAGATATACCCCATATATTGGCAGAAAAAATAAAAAATCCTATTAAAAAGATAAAAAAACCTTCTAAAATTCTTTTCTTTTCCATCATAAAACAAACAGTAGAAATACTATTCCAAGGATAATTCTGTATATTCCAAAGGGTATGAAACTGTGGGTTGATATAAAACGTAAAAAGAGTTTTATGGTAACAACAGCAAATATAAATGCCGTAATAAATCCTACAGAAAGGGTTAGAAAATCATCTACCTGAAAACTGCTAAAATTTTTTGTTATATCATAGGCAGTAGCTACAAACATTGTAGGAACTGCAAGTAAAAATGAAAACTCAGCGGCTGTTTTCCTCTTTAAACCAAGCAAAAGCCCCCCTATAATTGTTGCCCCTGAACGGGACGTACCAGGTATCATGGCAATAGACTGGAAAACACCTATTAAAAAGGCCTTTACATACGGAATTTTCCCTATATCATCAATATGATGTTCTTTTTCTTTATAAAAAATTTCAATAATAATAAAAATTACACCGCCAAGTATAAGCATCACGCTTACAACGTACGGACTGAATAAACTTTTAATAATTTTGTACAGTAAAAAACCTAAAATTCCTGTAGGGATAAAGGCAATTATAAGTTTTTTCCACAGATCTAAAGAGTGGAATATTTTCTCCCTGTATAGAAAAACAACCGCAAGGATAGAACCAAGCTGTATAGAAACCTCAAATGCTTTATGAATATCTGTCTGTTCTATACCCAAAAGCTTTGAAACAAGTATGAGGTGTCCCGTTGAAGAGATAGGTAAAAACTCTGTTATCCCTTCAACAATTCCAAGTATAATACTATCAATTACAGACAATTCCCTCTCCAGTAAATTTTTTATAAATGATTATTTTACGATAAAATTTGAAATCCTGTTTCTATTACAAAGCTACTGGAGATTTAAATTTTGATATCATATAAAGCCATTTTGTTTTAAGATTTAGTAATGTTTATATTAATAAATAACAAGAGATAGAATAAGGAATAAATATGGGACTTTCAGGTTATAGATGGGTTGTTATAGAGGAAAAAAATAGGGCACCGGAAGAACTGCTTAGAAGATACGGAAAAATATTAGGGCAGCTTATATACAATAGGCGGGAAATATTTAATAATGATTTTGATGAAGATGCTATATTCCCAACATTAACAAAGCTTCTGGACCCTAAACTTTTTAATGAACTTGATGTTATCTCTTATGAAATAGCAAATGCCGTAAAGAAAAAAAGAAAAATAGTTGTCTATGGGGATTATGACGCCGATGGGATTACAGCTACAGCTTTACTTGTGAATTTTTTAAGGGATATTAATGCAGACGTTAGATACTACATTCCAAGTAGATTTGAAGAAGGATACGGCTTAAACAAAGATGCTATTAGAAAGATCGCAAAATATGCAGATATACTTATTGTAGTTGACAGCGGAACAAATGCTGTAGAGGAACTTATTTATGCAAAAAATTTAGGACTAAAAGTTGTCGTTTTAGACCACCACGAACCTAAAGAAGAATTACCTATTGATGAAAATATCAAGATACTAAACCCAAAACTCCATCCAGACATAAACCACCTTTTTAAACATCTTGCATCTGTTGGTATCGCTTTTTACGTAATGATAATGTTGAGAAGACTTTTAAATATTGAAATAAAGCTAAAACCTTATCTTGATATTGTTTCTATAGGAACAGTAGCAGATGTGGTTCCTCTATCCCTCATAAACAGGATTTTTGTACAAAAGGGAATAGAGGAAATAAATAAAAAAAGAAGGGTTGGAATAAAAGCTCTCCTTGCATCTTTAGCTCTTCAAAATGTAACGTCATTTGATATTGGATACACAATAGCCCCAAGATTGAACGCTGCAGGTAGATTAGATGACGCAAGAAAAGCTGTAAAACTGTTAACCTCAAAGAAAGAAGAGGAAAGTATTTTCCTTTCAAAGGAACTGGACTTTTTAAACAAAAAAAGACAAAAACTAACAGAAAAAGCATTTAGAGAAAGTCAGATAAAAATAAGAAAAGAAAAAGAACTCCATACAATAGTTGTAGGGGATACAAACTGGCATCCAGGTATTGTTGGAATAGTAGCCGGAAGACTTGCAGAAAAATACAAAGTCCCAGCCTTTGTTTTATCTATAAAAAATGGGAAAGCCATAGGTTCTGTAAGAAGTACAGGAAACATAAATATATTTAAACTTATGGAAAAGAACGCTGATCTGTTTGACAGGTTTGGAGGTCATCCCCTCGCTGCTGGTCTGACAATGCCGTCTGCAAAAATATCCCTTTTAAAGGAAAGATTATCCCAGGATATAAAAGAACTTTCCCAGAGGGAAACAGAAGCAGTTCTTGAGGTTGATATGGAGGTTCCCCTTAAGTACTGGACAATAGAAAATGTTGAAAAACTTAAAATCCTTGAACCCTTTGGGGAAGGAAATCCATATCCACAGTTCTTAGCAAGAAATCTGAGAATTGATGACTTCTTTATGATTGGAGGGGCAAACCAGCATTTAAAATTCTGGTTAAAAGATGAATAAGGCAACATCCATTCTGGTCTGTGGTGGAATGCTTCTGACCATTTTAAAAAAATATCTGTCGGGATGTATGTTGATATTGTTTATACCCCGAAGGTTTCATCCTGGAAAGGAAAAACATCTATAGATTTTGTTATCAAGGATATGGAACTTCACTGATTTTCAGAAAAATATCTCTTTATATTCTGGGCTACTTTCTCTGGAATACCTAATTTTTTTAGATATTCAACATCAGCCTTTGATATTCCTTCAATAGTTTTAAATGTTCTGTAGAGAATTTCTTTCCTTTTTTTTCCAATTCCTTCAATATTATCAAGAACATCTTTTAAGGTTTCCTTTTCCCTTAATTTTCTGTTATATGAAACGGCAAATCTATGGGCTTCATCTCTTATCGTGGTAAATAGTTTTAAAAGGGGCTGATGGTCATACAGATATATCTCCTTACCGTCATCTGTGTATAGGATTTCTTCTTTTTTTGCAAGGGAAAATATCCTCAGATTTTTTATACCAAGGGCATCTTTTACAATAAGCCCCTGTTTGAGCTGTCCTTTACCTCCATCTATCAAAACAAGGGGAAGGTTTTCCATTTGAAGATACTTTTGAAATCTTCTGTAGAGAACTTCCCTTAAGGAAGCATAATCATCAACTCCCTTTACAGTTTTCACCTTGTATCTTCTATATTCCCTTTTATTCATACTTCCGTTTTCCCATACAACACAGGAACCTACAGTAAAATGTCCCTGCAGTGTTGAAATATCAAATCCCTCTATCCTATCAGGTAAAGAAAAACCAAAAATATCCATAAAGTACTTTTCAAGAAGGGACATATCAGGAGCATATACATTTATATTTCTCTTTATAAAGGAGAGTACTTTTTCCGGAATATTCTCCTCTATGGTAACTTTTTTATTCCTTTTTGATGAAAGCCATCTGGCAAGATATTCCTTTTCAGAAATAGTTTTATTAATAAACAGTATATCTGGAATATAGTTTCCTTTACTGTAATAACTGCTGATTATCTCAAGATACTGGCTTTCTATATTTCCCTCAGTTTTTAAAAATTCTTTACCAATTATTCTAAAACCCCTTACAATAACAAGGAGCACTTTATTTTCAAAAAAGAAGAAAATATCCCCTTCCTCAAATGGAAGCCCGGTAACTTCCTGTTTTTGAATAAGATTTTCCATAGCTTTTATCTGATCCCTTACAACTGCAGCTTTTTCAAACATCATTTTTTCTGTGTAATCCTTTATCCTGTCGTATAACTGGTATATAACATTTTTCACATTTCCAGATAAAAAAGCTTTCGCACTTTCTGCATCAAGGTTGTATTCCTTTTTTGAAATTTTTCCAACACAGGGGGCTGAACATAAACCAAGATGGTAATCAAAACAAACCATATTTCGCTTTGGGAGGGGATCACAGGTTCTTAGTTTAAAAAGTTTATGTAAAAGGTCCTTCATTGCCCTTGCTGTTTTAGCTGGAATAAAAGGACCAAAGTACTCCCCTTTAATCTCCCCATAAACACGGCTTATTTTCACAGTTGGATAATCATCATCTGTTATAACCAGCATAGGATAACCTGCACCGGATTTTAATCTCACATTATATTTAGGTTTATACTGCTTTATAAGTTCATTTTCCAAAACAAAGGCTTCATAATCTGAAGAAGTTATAATCCATTCTAAAGACACACTTTCAGAAAAAATTTTTTGTTCCTTTGGGTCTAACTTACACTGCTGGAGATGACCTTTAAGTCTGTTTTTTATATTTTTTGCCTTACCTATGTATATATACTTACCTTTACTTCCTTTAAAAAGATAAACACCACTTTCCTCTGGAGCTTTTTCTATTATTTTCTTCCAATCCATCACAGGGAACAGCATCCTTCATTTTCTGCAAAGGATATAATTCCCATAATTTCATCAAAGGAGGGAACCTTGTCTGAGATATAATGAACAACACCAAACTGATCAGCAATAATAATGAAATCTTTATCTTCCTTCAGACCAAATTTTTCTAAAAAATCTTTTGTCGTTATCTGGACATAATCAATAAGTTTTATATTTGCCTTTTCAAATTCCTGCTCTTTACCCTCAAGATGGTCATCTTCCGCTTTGTATATAACAACATGAAATTTTTGTTTTAAGTCATAAAGATTTTTACCTTTTATACCATCTAAAAACTCAAAGTAAGGTAATTGTTGCCCAACTTTTACAGCCATAAAGAACCCCTTCCTTGCTATTTTTCTTCAAACTCAACTAATATATATTTCTATAAAATTTTTATCAAGAAAAAACGAAGATAAAATGATAAAGGTTTAGTGCAAGGGGAGAGTGATGTCTCTAAGGAAAAAAATTCTTCTAAGGCTTGGTATTTCTATTTTTTCTTTGTTATTAATTGTTGGAATTTTTACAGCTTTAGAGTTTAGAGATTACGGAATAAAGAGTGCAGAAAAAGAGGCAAAAATAATTGCCGAACTTGTTAAAAGTGGATTAACAGCCCATATGATAACAGGAACCATGAATATGAGGGATTACTTTTTAAAGCAGATAGAGGACATAAAAGAAATTGAAAATTTAAGGATAGTAAGAGGTGATAAGGTTAACAAACAGTTTGGGAAGGGAAGATTCATAGAGGAACCCCAGGATGAAATAGATATAAAAACCCTTGAAACAGGAAAAACCCAGAAAGTGGTTAAAGAATTTGGGGATAAGGTTTTATTTAGAATAACAATACCCTACATAGCCACCACAAAAGGAAATCCAAACTGCTTAACCTGCCATACAAATGCAAAAGAAGGTGATGTTTTAGGGGCAATAACAATAGAAACTGACATCAGCGATACTAAGCAGGCAGCAGTTTTCACACTTAAGGAAATTGGAATTGTTTCCTTCTTACTTTTTATAGCTGTTGGGGCTTATATGTCCGTGTTCTTAGGTAAGTACATATCCCTTTTTGAAAAACTAAAGGAAAGTATGAACAAAGCATTAAAAGGTGATTTTTCCACACAGATTAACACAAAACTGAATGATGAGGCAGGGGATACTGCTAAAGAATTTAACGCATTCTTAAGGGAACTAAAAGAAAATTTCAATGAAATTAAAAAAGTTATGGATGCTTTAGGTTCAGGTAACCTATCAAAGCGTATTGAAAAGAAAATGGAAGGTGAGTTTGAAAAGCTGAAAGAAAGTATCAATACAAGTATTTCTTCCCTGGATCATCTCTTTTTAAAGATGAAAAAAGATTTTAATATGGTATCCCAGGATATAGAAGAAATATCCAAAGAATTAGAAAATATTGTTAATAATATAAAAGAACAAAACACAAGCATCCATCAGATAAACGGCTCTTTAGAATCTTTAGCAGATAGAATATCTTCCTTAAATCAAAACGTAAATAAAGCCCAGTATATAGGAATAGAGGTTAAAGAAAACATAGATGAAGAATGGAAACAGATGAACTCAATAAAAGAATCAATAAATACCTTGAAAGAAGCCAGCCAAAAAATTGAATATATGGTAAGTCAGATTATATCTATATCTGACCAGACAAATCTTCTTGCTTTAAATGCTTCTATTGAAGCTGCAAAAGCAGGGGAACATGGAGCAGGATTTACAGTAGTAGCAGAAGAAATAAGGAAACTGGCGGAAAATACAGCTGAGTTTGCCAAAAATATACAGGGTATGGTTAAAGAGATAATGAAGATCATATCAAATACAGAAAAAACCACAAATAAGGCCCATAAAGGATATGAAAAGGTAAGTAATCTATACAGTGAATTAAAAACATTCCTTGACACAATCGTTAAAGACTTAAATGAACAGACCAAATCCCTAAAGCAGATAACAAAAAATATGGAAAAAATAGCAGAAATTTCGCAGAACAATACACAGAAAAATAAAGAAATAGTAAATAAAGCTTTAAAAATTGCAAAACTGACCCAGGACGTCCAGGAAAAAGTTAATATGTTCAAAACAAATTCAGATTAAGATGCATTATCAGGGGGTGTTTCCCCCTCCTGAACATCCCATTTATCAATTAATTTTACTTCTTTATCAGAAACGGAGAGAAGGAATTCCTTTCTGTTAACCTCAACAAGCACCAAGGATTTCCCTTTTCCTATATATTTAACTTCCTTAAGTTTTATTTTTCCTTTTTGATTTATAGAGATAAACCCTTTGCCGTACTTTAATACACCGTAATACAGGGACAAGATAAGAAAAATAGTTATAACAAATGCCACAATAACCTTAGCAATATCAATACCTTCAAGCAAGATCAACTATCCTGATACCGTATTTTTCATTTACAACTACAAGCTCACCAATAGCAAAAAGACTGCCGTTAATATAAAGGTCTATATAATCCTCCAGGCTCTTATCAAGCTTAATAACATCCCCCTCTTTCATATTTAAAACATCAAGAAAATGTTTTTTAGACCTTCCTACCTCTACGTGTATCTTAAGTTTTATATCTGCAAAGGAGGAAAGCTCCCCCTTTACTTCTATTTCCTTTTTATCCTCTGCCATCTCTACGCCGTTTGTATTACAAAGTCTGTAAAGTATACATTTTTTACCCCTCCAAGGGGAAGAAGGGCATTCACCCTCTTTATTATTTCTTCTTTAAGATTTTCTATACCATCAATTGTTTTTAGTTCCTTTGATGTTTTTGTAAATAGAAGGGTTGTTATAGCATCTTTTATCTGGGGAAGTCTCTTTTCCACCTCCATTTTCACCTGATCATTTTCAAGCTCAAGGACTACAGTTACCTTTAGATATCTATCAGCATCTTTATCTGCAAGATTAACAACAAATGTTCCTACCTCAAACATTATTCCAAGGTTTTCTATATCTTTAACTTCTTTTTCTATCTGCTCTGTGTTTGGTTTTTTCTCCTCTTCCTTAGCCTTGTCTAAAACAAGAAATTTATAAGCAGCACCACCACCCCCTAATAAAACGAGAACCAGAGCCAAAATAATAATTAATTTTTTCTTTCCACCTTTCCCTTCTTCCTGTTCCTGTTCTTGCTCTTTATTTTCTTCAGCCATCAAAAAACCTCTTTTTTGTTTTTGTTTAGTATCGGATTGAAAATTAATAGAGTTTAGATTATATCAAGCTGTAAAATTATTTTACAGTGGTTAAGGTAACAGGTTATATGATATTCTATAAAAAAAGAAACCTTTTTAGTGGAATGGTAGTAAAAATTCTTCTGATCTTTGGGATAGTGGTAGGTATATACGCGATATTTAACAATATTGGAGGCGTTTTTTCCGCTTTCCAGATAAAAGACAGCACTTTAATGACTGCAAAACTTCTTCAAAGTTTACTACCGGTAATCGCCGGTGCCGTAATCGTATGGGTCTCAGCTTTAAACCTATACGACCTTATATTTAAGAAGAAAGATTAAATCTGTTCAGCTAACTGCTCAATTATATCTGTCATGGAAACAATTCCCTGTAATTGATTATTATCAATAACCAAAAGTCTTTTTATATTAAAGTTAACCATCATTTTAGCGGCATATTTTATATCCAGCTCACCAGATACTGATAAAGCCGGTTTGACAGCAACATCGTATACATTAAGAAGATCTATGTCCCCTTCCTCAAAATATATAGCCTTAAGGATACTTGTATAAGTTATTATTCCATATGCATCATTTTCAGAACTTCTATCTACAACAAGAGCCTTTACATCTTTTTCTTTCATAAGTTTTATAGCTTCTTTCAAGGACATTAGCGGGGAAATCTTAACAACATCTTTATTCATAACATCTTTTACAAGCATTTTATCCCTCCTTAAAGCTCATTCTTTAGCTTTTCCTGGAACTTTAATATCTCTTCTCTGTTAATTCCAGCTAAGTGTTCAATGGGAATGACAAAAGCAAGACCATGATCTTCCTTTTCTAACTCCAACTCCCTATTTAGGGCCTTTAACACCTCCAGAGACAGTTTCCTCTCTAAAACAAAAATAAGAATACTTTCCCTTCCCTCATACGTTAAGCCGAAGAAAATCTTTTTTTCTTTTAAACCTATTCCTGTCCCGTGGATAATTGTTACTCCACCTGCCCCTGCTTTTTTTGCTATGTCTATAGCTTTATCTTCCAGCTCTTCAGAGACTATTGCAACAAGAACAGAAAATTTCATTTTTTTGCCTCCTTCTTAATAAGATACTGGGCTAAGATACCGTAACCCATAACGGTAATCATTGGAAAAAGAGATGCAAAAGCAATAAGCCCAAAACCGTCTATAAGAGGACTTCTACCTGGTATATTAGACGCAAGGCCCAGACCTAAAGCAGCCACTAAAGGGACTGTTACTGTAGAAGTTGTAACCCCTCCGCTATCATAAGCAATAGGAATTATATAACGGGGTGCAAAGTAGGTCATAACTATCACAACTATATATCCGGCAATGATATAGTAATGAATACTATCTCCAACAACAATTCTATAGCAACCAAGTGCTATACCTATAGCAACCCCTAAAGCAACAAAAATCCTTAAAATAAGGTCATTTATTCTCCCTTCGCTGACCTCTTTAGCTTTAATAGCAACGGCAATAAGGGCAGGTTCAGCCATTGTGGTGGCAAATCCTATAAGAAATCCAAATAGATAAATAAGTAGAAAATTGCCTGTTTCAGTAAGCTGTAGAGCCATTGTTTCCCCTAAAGGAAATAACCCCATATCAAGGCCTACAATAAAAGAGTAAAGTCCTAAAATGACAAGGACAATACCGAAGGATATCTTTTTTGGGTGGGGAATAGGTTTTTTAAGTATGAAAAACTGGAAAAAGAATATTACAAATAATATAGGAATAAGATCCTTTATAACTGCAAGTAAATCAAAAATAATTTCCACAATCCAGTTTGGTTCCTGCTCTGAGTAGGTAACTTCAGATATAGGAATATTAGATGACACAGGTGGGGAAGAGGTGTTTCCTGATAATGCGTAAACTAAAATACCGTAAAGCTGAACAAAAATCATAGGTGTAAGGGAAGCAAAAGCGATGAGCCCAAATCCATCTATAACTGGATTTCTACCCCTTATACTGCTTGCAAGACCAATTCCAAGGGCTGTTACAAGTGGAACCGTTACTGTAGAGGTTGTAACCCCTCCACTGTCGTAAGCAAGTCCAACTATTTCAGGGGGAGCAAAGAATGTTATCAAAACAACAATAATATAGCCAACTATGATATACCAGTGTATAGGATGACCCAGTATAATCCTGAAAACACCTAAAGCTATAGCAAATCCAACAGAAAGAGCTACAGTAAACCGAAGCCAGAAGGCATCTATTTTACCATCTGATATAACTGCCGCTTTATCTGCTATAGCAATCAAAGCAGGTTCAGCTATAGTTGTAGAAAAACCGATAAGAAAAGCAAATAAAAGAAGCCAGAATAAAGATCCCTTCCGTGCAAACTCATTTGCCAGATTTTCCCCAAGTGGAAATATTCCAACTTCCAATCCCTGAATAAAAATAGCAAGACCAACAGCAACAATACCAAGGCCAGCAACAACAGAAAAAAGATTATCAGGAATTTGCTGGATAATGAAAAATTGGAAAATAGAAATAACAACAATAATAGGTATAAGGTCCCTGACGGAACCCTTTAACATCTGTAAAAAAAGTTTCAACTGCTCCAAAATAACGACCTTCTTTTTTCTCTATTTTTTCATCTCTTTTTTATTATTATACTCTGGAAGTATCATTGAATTTATATACAGTAGGAATAAAAAGTATATAATAATCATTGATTATCAAAAGGGAGGTAAATTTTTCAAAATGATAGGTTTTCTTGCCAAAAAGATTTTTGGAACAAAAAATGAAAGAGAGATAAAAAAGCTTAAGCCCATTGTAGCTAAAATAAATCAGCTTGAAAAGGAGTTTGATAAATTACCAAACAAAGAAATAAGAGAAAGAAGTCTTGCTTTAAAGGAAAAAGTCCAATCAGATGAAAATCTAAAAAATGCCATAACAAAAGGGGAAATGGTGGATATTCTCCCTGAGGCCTTTGCCCTTGCAAGGGAAGCGGCAAAAAGAACATTAGGCCTCAGACCCTTTGATGTTCAGCTTATAGGAGCTATGGCTTTACACAAAGGAACTGTTGCGGAAATGAAGACAGGGGAAGGTAAAACCCTTGTTGCCTCCATAGCAATATACCTGAATGCACTGACAGGAAAAGGGGTCCACCTTGTAACAGTTAATGATTACCTTGCAAAAAGAGATGCCGTTTGGATGGGGGCTATATACAAATTTTTAGGACTTGATGTTGGGGTTATAAATACAAATCAACAATCTTTCCTTGTTAAATGGGTTGATGAAGAAAAATTTTTAGAAGCAATTGAAAAGGATATGAGGGTATGGCCCCAGGGATTTTTTGAGGAGCTTTTACCCTCCGACAAGTACAACATAGAAGCAAGAAAAAACTTCTTTACTGAGGCTGTTGATACAGAAAGAAGAAAAGCGTATGAAGCAGACATAACATATGGAACAAACAATGAGTTTGGATTTGACTACTTAAGGGATAATATGGTCTTTTCTAAGGATCAGATTGTACAGGTAAAAGGACATCATTTTGCTATAGTTGATGAAGTAGATTCTATTTTGATAGATGAGGCTAGAACACCCCTTATTATTTCTGGACCAGCAGATGAAGATGTGAGTATATACTACAGCGCTGATGCCTTTGTAAAAACCCTTGTTAAAGATGAGGATTATGAAGTTGATGAAAAAAATAAAACGGCGGTTTTAACAGATAAAGGGGTAGAAAAAGCAGAAAAGTACTTTAATTTAGAAAACCTCTACGACCCGAGAAATATAGATATTCTTCATGCTATTATCCAGTCCCTAAGGGCAAATACTTTGTTCCACAGGGATGTTGATTATGTTGTAAAAGATGGAGAAGTAATAATTGTTGATGAATTTACAGGACGTTTAATGCCAGGAAGAAGATGGTCTGACGGTTTACATCAAGCTATTGGAGCTAAAGAAGGTGTAAAAATAGAAGCTGAAAACCAGACATTGGCATCTATTACATACCAGAACTATTTCAGAATGTATGAGAAGCTTGCAGGTATGACAGGTACAGCAGAAACAGAAGCAGAAGAGTTTAAAGAGATTTACGGTCTTGATGTTCTTGTTATACCTACAAATAAACCTGTTATAAGAAAGGATTATCCGGACCTTGTTTATAAAACAAAAAAAGAAAAATATGAAGCAGCTATCAAGGAGATTGAAGAATTACATAAACAGGGAAGACCTGTTTTAGTTGGAACAGCATCTATAGAAACTTCAGAACATCTATCTGCCTTACTAAAGAAAAGGGGTATAAAACACCACGTTTTAAATGCTAAACACCATGAAAAAGAGGCTGAGATTATAGCCCAGGCTGGTAGATTAGGAGCGGTTACAATTGCTACAAATATGGCAGGAAGAGGAACAGATATTCTCCTTGGAGGAAACCCAGAATATCTGGCAAAAGAGATACTCAAGAAAAAGGGAAAAACCCCTGAAACAGCAACAGAAGAAGAGTATAAGGAAGCTCTAAAAGAAGCCCAGAAAATAACAGCAGAAGAAAAGCAAAAAGTTATAGAGCTGGGAGGTCTTGCTGTTATAGGAACGGAAAGACACGAATCAAGAAGAATAGATAACCAGCTTAGAGGTAGAGCAGGAAGGCAGGGAGACCCAGGTTCTTCAAGATTTTACCTTTCCCTTGAAGATGACCTTTTAAGGCTCTTTGGAGGGGATAAACTAAAAGCCCTTATGGACAGGATGAGAATACCTGATGGGGAACCTATAGAAAGCGGAATGGTCACAAAAGCAATTGAAAATGCCCAAAAAAGAGTAGAAGCCCAGAACTTCCAGATAAGAAAGAGACTTCTTGAGTTTGATGATGTTATGAACAAACAAAGACAGGTTATATATGCCCTTAGAAGAGATATCCTTGAAGGAGCAAATCTAAAAGATGATGTAAGACAGTGGATAGAAGAGGTAGCTCTAACTTATATAGATAAATATGCACCTGCAGAAGAATATCAGGAAAAATGGGATTTAGAGGAGCTGGAAAAAACATTTAAAGAGTGGTTAGGTGTAGAAATAAAGATTGACAAAGAAAAAGAGTGGGACAGAAAAGAACTTGAAGATTACATCCTTGATGAGATATTCAAAGCATATCAGGCAAAAGAGGATAGACTTGGTTCTTCTTTAATGAGGGAATTTGAAAGGTATATAATCCTTCAAATACTTGATCAGCTTTGGAAAGAGCACCTTCATATACTAGATAGATTAAGGGAGAGTGTCTACCTTAGAGGATACGCCCAGAGGGATCCACTTGTAGAGTATAAGAAGGAAGCATTTGCCCTTTTTGAAGATATGATGTACAAGATAAAACACAACTCTGCAGAATACCTGTTTAAAGTTGAAATTTTCTCTGAAGAACAGGTTCAGCAGGAGCAGGAAAGATTAGAGAAAGAGGCTGAAAAGACATTAGAAAAAGCACAAACCAATGTAGAAAATGAAGAAAAAACAAAGAAGAAAAAGAAAAAAACAATAAAGTATAAAAACAGAATAGAAAGAAGAAAAAGGAAAAAATAAATGTCAAAAAAATCTGTGTTCTCCTCCAGCTTTAAAGCTGGCAGGAGAACATATTTTTTTGATGTAAAACATTCCCCGTCTGGCTTTTACATCATTGTTTCTGAAGTTCAAACAATAAAGGGAAAAGAAAGAAAAGATAGAATTATAGTGTTTGAGGAGCATATAGATCAGTTTATAAAAACCCTTGAAGAAACAGTTTCTGAATTAAAAAAAGCAAAAATATACTTCCACGACTAATAACAAGGAGGCAGCATGAAGGAAAATTTCTTTGTAAAATCCCACGGTCTTGGAAATGATTATATTGTTCTGGATGAGGATACACTTACTTTTCCTTTAGATGATAAAGCTGTAAAAACATTATGCGACATTCATTATGGTATCGGTTCAGATGGCATCCTCTTAAAAGTTAATTCAGAAAAAGCAGACTTTGGACTAAGGATATTTAATCCAGATGGTTCAGAAGCAGAAAAAAGCGGAAATGGACTGAGAATATTCTGTAAGTTTTTATTTGATTACGGATATACACAGAAAAGACAGTTCACCGTTGAAACAAAAGGGGGTATTGTTAAAGCATCTATAGAAGAGGTATCAAACGGCAGGGCTAAAGTCATAACTGTTGATATGGGGAAGGCTGTGTTTAAGGCTGAAGATATACCTGTAATAACTGATGAAGAAGAATGTATAGGTAAAAAAGTAAGATTTGGGGATAAAGAGTTTGAAATAAACTGCGTTTCTGTAGGAAATCCCCACTGCGTCATAATAGTTGACAAACTGCCTTCTTTAGAAGATGTAAAAAAGTACGGGCCTTTAATAGAAAAAAATCCTATATTTCCAAATAGGATAAATGTTCAGTTTGTAAAACCTATAGATAAAAACAGGGCAGAAATAAGAATATGGGAAAGGGGAGCAGGTTATACCCTGGCTTCAGGAAGTTCTTCCTGTGCTGTGGCCTCTGTTCTTACAAAAAAAGGGCTATCAGATGGAAATATTGAAATTATTATGCCTGGAGGGGTTTTATTTATCCAGATAGATAAAAACTGGAATATAAAAATGACAGGAGAAGTTCAGGAAATATGTTCCGGAAACATATCCCAGGAGCTAATAGATAGCCTTTAAAGGCTATCTTTTCCACAGATCATTACCATATCTGTTCCGCAGTCTTTTTTCATACAAAAAAGCATACTTCATAAATGTGTAAAAGGACATATATACACTTGCTATAAATCCCCTTTTCCCATCTAAGAAACCTCTGTTAATAATGAAATTTTTTATAAAGCTCCATAGAGGGTTAAGGAATAAGTGCTTAAAGGATGCTCTTTTCCCTTTTTCAAAAAGCTCCTGAGAGGCTGTATCTGCATATTCTATCGCCTTAAGAAACTGGTGTCTCAGGGATTTGAAAGAATAATGGTAAAGATCCCCTGAAAGATTTCCTACTTTTCCATCACACAGGACAGTTTCATGGAGATAACCTTCATACCTCACTTTGTCTTTTTTAAAAAGTCTTATTCTCCATTCAGGATACCAGGTATGTTCTAAAAACTTTCCTAAGTAAAATGTTTTTCTTTTTAAAGAAAAACAGGAAAAATCCTTTGGATTTTTTACATTTTCAATTATAGAAATTTTTAAATCTTTAGAAACTTCTTCATCTGCATCTAAAACAAGTACAAAATCATTTTTTGCGGTATCTATTCCGTACTGAACCTGCTTAGGATAACCAGGCCATTTTCTTTTAATAACCCTGGCTCCCTTTTCTTTTGCAATTTCTACAGTATTATCCTCAGATCCAGAATCTATAACTAAAATCTCATCTGCAATATCCCTAATACTGTCAATGCACCTTCCTATAACTTTTTCCTCATTTTTTGTAACGATAACAACAGAAAGGGGAATTTTTTCCATAGGTATCCTTTAAACAGGTTTGTAATATAGAAACCTTCCACAGTGGGGACAGTTTAAAAGCTGTTCTCCTTTAACGAGACTGCTGTAAACTTTTGGGGGAATAATCATATAACAGCCGGTGCAGGTATCATCTTCCACTATTGCTATAACCTTGCTCCCCCTTTTTTTCTTTATAAGTTCATACCTTGATAAAAGGTTAGGAGGTATCTCTTTTATGTAGAGCTCCCTTTCTTTCTTTAAAGAATCTAACCTCTCCTGAACTTCCTTTAAAAGCTCTTCTTTTCTTGATATCTCATCTTCTATTTTTTTCTTTTCCACCTCAATCTTCTTCTCCAGCTCCTCCCTTTCTTTTTTTAACTGTTCAATTTCTTCCATAATATTTAGGATTTCGTCTTCTATTTCCATAATAGTTTCTTCAATCTGGGCTTTTTCCCTTAAAAGACTTTTATACTCTTCATTCGTTTTTACTCTATTGAGGGCATCCTGTATCTTTAGAATTCTATCTTCATAAGTCTGGATATCAAGTTCTTTTTCCTTTTTTCTTGCTTCTGCATGTTTTATATCATTATTTATCTTTTCAAACCTAAAAATAAGATTTTCTTTTTCCTCTTTTAGCTTTTTAATCTCTTCAGGGATACTTTTTAAAAGCTTTTCCAGCTTATCTATTTCAAGATCTATCTCCTGCAGTTTTAATAACCTATCTATATCCTGCTCCATAATATCCTCTTTTAAAAGTTTTGTTTAAATAAATAATAATTGGGGTTTGGGGTTTTATCAATATTAGGAAATCAGAAAATACCTTTTAAATCTGGGTCTTCCTTTGCATAATCCTTTAGAGATGGATCCTTTTTAAAGGCTTTTTCCAGCTCTATCAATGCTTTATCCTTTTCCCCTTTAGATGCGTAGAGACAGCCCCTATTGTAATAGGCAAGGGCTTCCATATCTGGATTTATCTTTACTGCCTTTTCATAAGCCTCAAGGGCTTCATCATATCTACCAAGCTCTTTTAATGCTATCCCCATATCCATATAACACCCACTGCAGTCTGGTTTAATTTTTATTGCCCTTTTAAAAGCCTCAACAGCCTTTTTATACTCCCCTTTATCTAAATAAACATTTCCTATATTCTGCCATCCGAGGAAAAAGTCAGGATTTATTTCAACAGACTTTTTATATGATTCTAAAGCTCTATCCAGCTTCCCAAGATCATAATAAGCATTTCCGAGATTATTCCAGGCTTTATAAAAGGAAGGGTTTAGTTTTACAGCCTGTCTGTACGCATGTACAGCTTTATCTGGCTTACCAGACAGCCTGAGGGCGATGCCCTTGTTGTAGTGGTAGTCTGGATCATCTGGATTTATAGCTATAGCTTTGTTGTATTCCCTGACAGCCTCTTTATACTTTCCAAGCTTTCTTAAAGAAAGGCCTTTATTATAATAGCTTTCAGCAAGGTTAGGATTTAAGGATATTGCTTTTTCAAAATTTTTTATAGCCTGTGTATACATTCCCAGCTGGTGGTAAGCATACCCAAGGTCATTGTAATACTCTGGTTTTTCTTTTGCAGAAACAGCCTTTTCAAAATATTTAACAGCCTTATCAAAATCCCCTAAATCAAGATATATATTTCCTAAGAAAGAGTAGACCTCGTGATTGTCGGGATTTATTTCTATTGCTTTTTTTAGCTCCTCTATAGCTTCTGAAATTTTACCAAGCTTATATAAAGCAACACCCTTTAGATAATGAACCTTATCTGATTTTTCTAGTTTATCAAGAATTTCCAGTGCTTTTTTTATATTTCCGAAATAAAGCTCTTCCTCTGCCTTCTTAAATAACTCCATTACTCCCTGTATAAAACCTCACATCTTGTTTTACCTATTTCATATAATGCCTTATCCCTTTCTACGCAAGAGATAAACATTTTTGCATAACTTTCTGCCTTAGAAACATCTTCCTTTTCATAAACAAGCATTTTTTTGTAAAACATATCTTCACATTTATGGAGATTTTTTTTTAAATGTTCCGTTTACTTTCATCAAACAGGCACCATAAGGATCAAGCTGTTCACCGTAAGAAAAAGAGAAAATAAAAAATAAAAGGAAAAGATAAATCCATCTCATCTTAAATCCTTCAATAGAAGTTTAGAATTAATTTTTATCCTCTTCTTTATTTTGGGAATACCACTTTTTATCCCTTTCATCAACAACCGTTCCCTTTTTTGACCAGTAAATCATAAGCCATATAATAATCCCAAACATCAAACCAAAAACAACAATTGTTAAAATAAGCTCAACTGTCTCATTCATAACTATCCCCTTAGGTTTATATTTATTAACTTTATTATAATTATTTTTCTGAACCAAATAAAAAGGACGGAACAACTAAGATGTATAAATATTTTGACTGGAAGGTTAAAGAAAAACCTGAGGATTTCATCGTAAGTGAAGTGGCAGATTATCCAATAAGTGAAGATGGAAAGTTTTTTTTATACAGACTTGTGAAAAGAAATCTAAACACTATAGACCTATCTAAGAAACTTGGATTTAGATATGTAGGTTTAAAGGATAAAACCGCAATAACATTCCAGTATGTTTCCTTTAAGAAGTTTTTAGGTAATACGATATTTGAAAAAATTGATAAGGAGACATTTTACGGACTTATATATATAGGAAAAACCGATAAAAAACTAAACATAGGACATTTAAAGGGAAATAAGTTCTCAATAAAAATAAAAAAAGAAATAAAAGAAAAGGATTTTTTTATAAATTATTTTGATCTTCAAAGGCTTGAAAAAAATTGGGAAAGGGGAATTGAACTTTTTACTTCTAACAAACCCGGTAAAACATTCAAATGGCTTGATCATTTCCTTGTAGATAGTTTTTTATCCTTTCTCTGGAACCAGGGGGTTGAAATTCTTTTAAAAGAATACTTTGAAGGTTATTATGTTGTGGATAAATTGTTTGATTTTTATATTCCATATACAAATTTTTCTGTTTTATATCAATCATTTCCTAAATTTTTTCCAATTTTAGGATATAAAGTTAAACTAAATGAAAAAGAGGAAGAAATTTACAAAAAATTATTGAAAAGGTA
>CAZHWB010000057.1:0-3486 GCA_964536105.1 uncultured Aquificales bacterium
ACATATCGTATCTTTCTCTCAGTGCATCCTTTAGAAAGCATTCTGATACGTATGTGTTCAGACTTTTTTTGAAACAGGGATATTCTCTGTTTAATCGTTCTGGTAGTTTATCAAACGATGTTAATATATCAAAGCTTTTTCCTCTACCTATAACCTCTAGAGGAATGATTGGACCATTATTTTCGATTGTTTGGTTGACAGCATGTTCCAGATGCGAAAGGAGAGAGGCGGGCAGGGCAACCCCTATAGGTACCCCAGGAATTCTGTCCTGAGCGTTTATTGCTCTGTCATATACTATAACTTCGGACTTGGTGAGTACCAGCACACTTACCAGTCCAAGGAGTATAAACAGCTTTTTTGCAGGTTCTAGAGGGTCTGCTGGTTTTCCCATAACAGAATTTATATGGAAATACATATAGCCCAGAGCAACTGCCAGCAGTATAAACGAACCAACGATAGCGAGAAATCCAGCATCGTTTGCTATGTGTGTGATAACCTTTAGGACTCCTACTACATCTTCAAACTGTCCGTAGGTGTATATCTCAAACTGCATTTTTATACCTCTGCTTTAATTTTATCTGTATATATCTGGTAAAGTTTGTGCAATTGTTTTCATTGCGTCTCTATTGGCTTTTTGAACGTAATCTATAATCTTCCTGGTGTAGTCTATTTGCATTTTCTGTTCTTTTAAGTATTCTTTTAGTTCCTTTATTTTTTCCTTAGATAGAACCTTAATATTATCTAGATGAATTACATAATCTTGAACTTCTCCGCTGGCGTTTTGTTTGCTTAGTTCATATTTTCCGTTTTCTATGGCAGAAATAACCTGATACTGTACAGAGTTTAATACCCCCTCTAAGTATAGATATGGAGCTACTTCTTTGATAAGTCCTCCTATTTGTTTTCTCATAAAGTCTCTGCTTACAACTCTGGCATCGTGGAGCATTTTAAGTATTGGGTATCCTGTCATGAGGGCAATCTGTAAATCTTCTTTTCTCGGAGTTTGTTTATTGTCTATAGCGTTCATAATGTTATCTATTGCAGTTTCTACTTTTTCCCTTATAGATTTTCCGCCAACTATTGGTTCGCAACCAGATTCAGGATCAGGTCTATAGTAAGGCTTGTCATTTATTAGTGTGTTTATGTCATTTTCACTACACGGATTCAACCATATTGTTATCAACCTGTTGTTTCCTTCTTTTTTGAAATATATATCCCCGACTAAGCCTATGATTAATTGAACTTGATCATCACTTACACCTCTTTTTCTGAGAATTGTTCCAAGAAAATAACCTCCGCGATCACTTTCAAGAAGTTCTGTAATGGTGCTGCCGTCGATTAAACCGTAGGCATCTTTTAGGAAGTTTACTGTGTTACTGAATGGATTAAATTTAAATTCATCTTTAACTTCTGCTCTGTTGTCGGTTACATTAATTCCGAGGGAATTTTTAAATTCAGCCCATCTTGTTTCTATTTTTTCCATTGTTTGACTTGGGTTGGCTACTGCCATAACCAGCCCTTTCGCGGCTTCACAATCGTCAATATAAATACTGTTTAACATATTTGAGAATTTTTCCATTTTGTTCCAGATGTTGGCACATTCCTGACAAATCCTGTTTAGCCCCATCTGGAATAGGTATGCCGCTCCGATAGTAGTTGCATTTTGCATTATTGCTTTGCCTTTTTCTACGATCTTATCCCATTTTAGATATGAAAGCCCTCCGAGGTTAAGATCTAATCCACCACATCCCATTTGAAGATTTGGTAAAGCAACTGAAAACAGATAATCTCTTGAACGAGGAATACGAAGGGAGGCACTATAACCAAAGTAATAGTTTCTATCTGCTCCTTCAAATCCACTTGCGGGAGCATCTATAAAGCTATCAAACCAGTCTTCAGCTTTTACTGGTGTTGCACTCAGAATTAGAAGCACAAGCGTTCCTGTTATTATCCATGAATATTCCTTTTTCATTTTGATGCCTCCTATCTGCTTTTTCCGGAAATTTGCTCCATCATTATATTTTCTTCTTTCCAGTTCAAGAAATTATCAGGGGTTAATCTTCCTTCTAAAATGTCAGTAGCTCTTGGAATTAATATTAATAGGTTTGCCAGGTTTATAAACCCCTCTGATATTAACATGTATTTTTTGGGATTTCTCTTGCTTACCAGTATAAGAGAAGGGGTTACTCTTATGTTAAACTTATAAGCTAGATTAGGATTTTGGCTGATATTTATACCCCTTACTTCAAACCCATACTCTTGAGCAAGGGCATCTAACACTGGAATTTCCATCTGGCAGTATTTGCAGTTAGGTTTATAGAAGAACACAACCCCATAACCTCTAGAAACTTCTCTTAGTTTCTGTCTTCTGTAGTTTAACCTTGCTATTCTTGTTTGTTCTGCCTCTAGTTTTGTTTCAGGAATGGAGTTAAACATTACATCAGGATGGGTCATAGCTACATATGCGGCTACATTCATGAACTTTTCACTTCTTTTGATAGCCACTTTTTGAAGTCTTAAGTAGTTGTAAACATTTTCTGGAGTAGTTTTATATAAGGCGTAGTCTCTGACCTGATCCAATAACCTTTTGAATTCTTCTGGAGGAAGATCCCAGACCTTTTCCCAGTCGATCTTTGGCTTTTCTAATTTCGGTATAGAAGCGGTTTGAGTTTGAGTCTTTTTTTCTTCTTTTTTCTTCTTTTCTACTTCAGGATCCTCATACCAGAACCACCCCCTCTCTCTGTCTTTGAAGAAAGAAGTTTCCTCTTTGTTTTTTTTAGTTTTTTTGTCCTTACCACCTTCTTCTTCCAATTTTATGCCAGGGTTGTTTTGATTTGTATATAGATCTACTTCTTCAGCTTTTATCATATTATTGTTTATGCTAAATGCTAAAAGTAAGCTTCCTATTCCCAAGATTATTTTGTTTCTTTTTATTTTTCTCATTTTCAGTTCTCCTTTTAGAATAAACAGCACAGCCTTTTCTTCCAGATCATATATACAAAATTAGATTGGCTTGGTATAGGAGGATTTTTCAGAGGCGAATAAAGAATTCCAGCCCGTCCAATAGGGTGGCAGAAGAACCCTCTTACAGGTAAGGCAAATTGAAATCTCCACCTGGATTTTATCCAGATAGGCACAGGTGTTTTTGTACACAAGTCAGCTGGGAAGTTATACTGCATTAGACCAAGCCTGTGCATATGATAGAGCCCTTTATACATTATTACAGTTATGGCTTCTGTGTGTGCGACTCCACCAGCGTTGTTGTAATAGCCGTTCAGTGGATATACACCCGTTCCTCCAGCACACCAGAATAAAGGATCTATTGGTGTTCCTACCGTGGCAGAGATTGCGTCTGCTGCACAGGCGAGAGTTATAATAGGATTTCCGAAGAGTATAGCTTCAGGGTTTAATATCATAGTTATTTCTGAGTCATTCCATGCAGGATCGAACTCTGATACAAATGCGAGGTCTATATCACTTCCCTGT
>CAZHWB010000058.1:0-33816 GCA_964536105.1 uncultured Aquificales bacterium
TCAATGTCAAGGAAGCTAACCTGAATTGTTATTCTTCCTGACACATTTCCTACCCTATTTTCTCCGTATATCTCTAAAACGTTTGACTTTCTCTCAGTTATCAGGTAGGTTTCACGTAGCACATCTGAACTTAAAATTTCATTACTATTCAAAAAGATTTTAACCAGATCTGCATTTTTAACTTCACCTATTTTTTGATTATTCAGGAAAACATTTCCATCATTTACAGCTAAAGAAGGAAAGGTTTCACCAATTTGTAAAGATATTTCTGATAAAGATATATAAATTGATGGAGGTATTTTTAAATAACAGCTGAAAAATCTATTAAAATCATAAACATCAATATCTGTAGATTCTGCGTTAAAAAGTATCCCTTCACTGAAAGATACATTGTTTGATGTATCTGTATCAAATGTGTCTATAAACTCAGGATTTAGGGGATCAAAAATATCAAAAACCTTTACACCTTCAGTAGTAGATACAAAAAGCAGATTATTTTTATTTCTTACATTCTTTACATTTGATGGTATGTCTATTTCCTTTTTGAAAATGAGATCTGCTGGGTTTGAAATATCAAATACTTTTACTGTCCTTAATGTATCTGCATAAATGTAGTTTTTGTATAAAGTTACATGCTTGATAAAGGATCCGTCATTGAAAACAGCTACCTTCTGGGGTTCTTTTAGATTTGATATATCAATCACACCTAAGCCAGAACTCCACCCTGCAGCGTATACGTAATTACCTTCAAGAGCCAGATCATAAACCCCAAAATTCTGGTAATCTCCAAGATGTTTAGGAGCACCTGAGTTTGAAATATCAAAAAACTTCAATCCTTTACATCCACAGGCAACAATCAGAAGGTTTTCTTTTACTTTAAAATTAGAAGCGCTAAAGTCATTAAAAGTAGAGGTTGTAGATATGTGCTGAATATCTGAAATATCCACCACTTGAAGACCGCCATCCCCTGCTACAAAGAGATATTTATCTACAACTTCCAACTTACGGGGTGTTCTAAAGGGGATTGTGTTAATCTCTTTTACATCTTGAAAGTCTGATATATCGAAAATTTTTACACCAATTTCATAAGCTACAAAAAGATAATTTTCAAATCTAACTGCATCATAAACGTTATTATTTATCTTTATATTTCCTACTTTTTCTATAGAACACTCCTGCTGTACAGCAAAAGAATGAAATACAGCTGTTAATAAAAATGTAAAAATAGATAATAATGCTCTCATAGCATACCCCTTAAATATCTTAATAAGATATTAACAATATTAGCACAAAATATTCCAATTATATTTTTTATGTTTTTATATTTATGGCAGATCTGGTATAAAATTGTTATTTCAAAATTTAACACGTAAAGGTTTAGGATGATATTAAACGACAGGGAACTTAAAGAACTGTTAGAAAAAAAGGAACTTATTATAGAGCCTCTGGAAGAACACCAGATACAACCATCTTCTATAGATTTTAGACTGGGAAATGATTTTCTCGTATATACCGACAGCATTGATATACTTGATGTAAAGGATAACTCTTACCATGAAAAGCTGGATAAGGTTGTTGTAGGGGAAGATGGCTTTGTAATACAACCTAAACAGTTTGTCCTTGCCACAACAGTAGAGTATTTAAAACTTCCTGATTACATAACAGCATTTGTTGAAGGGCGTTCTTCCCTTGGAAGGCTTGGACTTTTTATTGAAAATGCAGGCTGGGTTGATGCAGGCTTTGAAGGAACAATAACCCTTGAATTTTTTAACGCAAATTCAAGACCTATTAAGATATACCCGGGTATGAGGATATGTCAGCTTGTTTTTGCAAAAATGAGCTCCCCTGCAGAAAAACCATACAGAGGAAAGTATCAAGGTCAGAGGGGAACAACAGCATCAAGGATATATCTGGATAAAATCTGATAAAAATCTTAATACAGAAGGGGAAC
Source organism: uncultured Aquificales bacterium (assembly GCA_964536105.1). Lineage (GTDB taxonomy): Bacteria > Aquificota > Aquificia > Aquificales > Hydrogenothermaceae > JAADDV01. Next base: position 1,952 of record CAZHWB010000058.1, read on the forward strand.
TTTCTTATAATTATTTTTAAAAAAACTAAAATAAGGAGATAATAAATGAAAACAATAAATTTAGAGACCACTATCCAGCAGGTTCTAAGAAAATACCCTTTCACACAGAAATTTTTTAACTCAAAAAATATGTATTGTAATGTATGCTCTTGCAAAAAACATGAAACTATATATCTTGCTGCTGTAAACTATGGACACAATCCAGAGGAATTTTTAAAAGAACTAAAAGATTTTATAGCAAATTATGACAAATCTAAAAAAAGCTAAGGAAATCCTCAAACATCTAAAGAGCTACGATAAAAAAGCATTATCCCGGGTCTCTGGACTAACAGAGACCTTCCAGACCTTACTAAAAGAACATGTCCCTGAGGGAATTCTTGAAGATATAAAATATATAGATTCTCTAACCCCAGAAAAGAAAAAAGCCTTTATTGATTACCTCTACAAAGCTGTAGATGAGATTTTAAAAAGAAAAGAAGCAAAGAACAAAGGCACAAAACAGAAAACAGGTATTCTCCAGAGAAATTATTTTAAAGGTCTTATCTTAAAGGATATGAAAATATTAAAACCGATAGAAAAAAGGGCCTTTAAAAAGGTTGGTCTGGAAAATGTTGAACAGGTTTTTTTCTTTTCCCCAAAAAAATATGAAGATAAAAGACTAAAAAAATTATCCAAAATATCCAATGGTGAATACGGCCTTTTTGAGGTTGATGTTGTAGATATTAAAAAGATAAAGAAAGGGAAGTTAAAAACCCATGTTAAGACAAAGCAGGGAAACCAGATTCTAAACCTATATTTTGTCCATGATAAGCCCTTTCTGTTTTCCTTTTTCAGGAAGGGAAAAACTGTTCTTGTTTATGGAAAGGTTAATATCTTTGGAAAAGAAAAGTCTATTATTCAACCTGAGATATACACAGGTTTTGATGAAACAATCCACGATAGAATACTTCCTGTTTACTCCCTAAGGGGAGATAAAGATGTAAAAGCAACCTCCCAGACAATAAATCACCTGAGAAGGGGAATTCTTAAAATTATTGATAAATACCTTCCTTACTATCCAGATTATCTTCCTGAGAATATAAAGGAAAAATACAAACTCCCTGACATCCAGTCAGCTGTTAAATATTTCCATTTTCCCCCAAAAGATGAAAATATAGATCTGTTAAATGATTTTGAGGCCAGATATCAGATTAGACTTATTTTTGATGAACTGTTTATTTTAGAGTTAGCCCAGTCCTACAGAAAGAGAAAACTAAAAGAAAATCCTGCAGAGGAAATAAAGGTTCCAAAAAATTTTATCGGGGAATTTGAAAAAGACCTGCCGTTTAAACTGACAAACGCCCAGAAAAGAGCCATAGAGGAGATATTAAAGGATATTTCAAAACCCGTTCCCATGAACAGAATGGTTCAGGGGGATGTTGGAAGTGGAAAAACAGTGGTTGCCGTTGCAGCTTCCTATGCTTCAGCTTTAAACAATAAACAAACTGCTGTTATGGCTCCAACAGAGATTTTAGCCCAACAGCATTTTAAAAACTTTAAAAATATCCTTGAAAAAAAGGGAGTACGTGTTGTTCTCCTGACTGGAAGTCTGTCCCAGAAGGAAAAAAAGGAGGTTTATAAACAAATAGAAACAGGGGAAGCCCAGGTAATAGTTGGAACCCATGCCCTTATACAGGACGAACTTAAATTCAAAAATTTAGCCCTTGTTATTGTTGATGAACAGCACAGATTTGGGGTTGTACAGAGGAAGGCCCTTATAGAAAAATCCCATAAAGTTCCCCATGTTCTGGTTATGACAGCTACCCCAATACCAAGAACGCTGACGCTGGCTATTTTTGGAGACTTAGATGTATCAATTATTGATGAACTACCAGCAGGGAGGAAGCCTGTTAAAACGGTTCTTCTTTTTGATGATGAAAGGGAAGGTATGTATAAAAAAATAAAAGAGGAACTGGAGAAGGGAAGGCAGGTTTTTGTTGTTTATCCTCTAATAGAGGAATCTGAGAAAATGGATCTAAAATCTGCAGAAGAAGGGTTCAAACAGTGGCAAAAGGCCTTTCCAGATAGAAAAGTTGTCCTTCTCCACGGCAAAATGTCCCAGGAAGAAAAAGATAAGATAATGAATGATTTTAAAGATAGAAAAGCAGATATCCTTGTTTCTACCACGGTAATTGAGGTTGGGGTTGATGTTCCTAATGCATCAGTTATGGTTATAGAGGAGGCCCACAGATTTGGGCTATCCCAGATCCACCAGTTAAGGGGAAGGGTTGGAAGAGGTCAATATGAAGGTTTTTGCTTCCTGGTTGTTCCCCATAAACTAAAAAAAAGATTGGAAGATAACGAAGCAGAAAAAAGGAGAATTCAGACGATAGAGAGGCTTAAAATACTTGTTAAAACAAACAATGGATTTGAGATAGCAGAAGAGGACCTTAAAATAAGAGGTAGCGGAGATATTATTGGAACAGCCCAATCTGGAAGATTTAATCTTCAAATAGCAGATTTAGAAAGACCAAAGGACAGGATAATTCTGGAGTATGCAAAAAAAGAAGCAGATTTACTTATTGATAAGGACCCCGAACTTGAAAAATATCCTGCATTAAAGGAAATTATGTTTGATAGATACGCCCACAAGCTTGATTTAGTGAATATTGCTTGAAGGTAGGTGATATGAGATTACCTCCAGGGGTTTCAAAGGAATTTGTAGAAAAACTGAAAAAGGAACAGATACAGCTGTCTAAAAAGCTAAATCTGAAAGATATAAAACCTCTATCGGAAATCAGATATGTGGCAGGTGTAGATGTAACCTTTACAGATATATGGGATAATCCAACTACAGGAATAGCCTGTATTACAGTCCTTGATATAAAAGAGAATTTTAAAGAGATTGAAACAGTTTTTTCCCAGAAATTGGTTGATTTTCCGTATATACCAACATTTCTAGCCTACAGGGAACTTCCAGTTATAATGGAGGCCTTTAAAAAGTTAACTGTTAAACCAGATGCCTTTATTATTGATGGTATGGGGATACTGCACCCAAGGAAGATGGGTATTGCTTCCCATTTTGGGGTTATCACAAACACTGTATCTATAGGATGTGGAAAATCAAAATTAGTAGGTGAGTTTGAAGAACCACCAAATAAACCCAGGGCTTATAAACCTGTTTATGTGGATGGTGAGCTGAGGGGATATGTTGTCAGGACAAAGAAAAATACAAAACCTATCTTTGTTTCCCCTGGAAATAATATATCTGTATTCTCCTCAGTTCAGGTTGTATTAAGATGTCTTAATGGGTACAAACTTCCAGAACCTACAAGACTTGCCCATAATAAGCTTCAGATATACAGAAAAAGCATTTTGAAAAATTAGGCTGTTTTTTCAAGTGTTCCACTGTAAGCTTCTATATAAATCTCTCCAAAATCTTCTTCCTGATATATTGTGATTTTTTTGTCGTAATGGAGAAAAAGCAGTGCAACGAAAGCCTGGGGTTTGTTTGGAATATTAAGCTGGGATAGGGTTGTGTATCCATCTAAAGAGGATAGCTCTTCCTCAAGGTACTCTATTGTTTCCTCAAGGGTTGCATGGAATAAAGGAATATCTGGCTTTCTTTTCTTCCTTTGATAGGGTTTTTTACGGACATACTTTCTTTTTGGTTTAAATTCTATAACAGGGGCTATGTACTTCTTAAGTACGTGGGCTATTTCATCAACAGTATAGAACCTTTTAATACCAAAAATCCTTTTCCTGGATACCTTTTCCTTTTCTTCTTCTGTTTTTTCCTCAAGTTCAAGGGCTTCAGCTTTCATCTTTAAAAGAAGCGCAGCAGCAGCAAGTGCCCTTGAAGCCAGTCTTAAATCTGGTATGTACATATTTTTTATTTCCTGTAAATATTTATCAGCAAGCTCTACTATATCAACATTCCAGGGATCTATTTCCCCATTTATAATGAGCTTTAAAACTATATCAAATGGATGCTTTTCTTTTGTATCAAACATCACTTATCATCTTCCTTAGGGATTTTAAAACCTTTTCGGACGTAAAGTTTTTTCTCTAAATATCTAAAGTAATCCTCAGGCAGTTCTACATCATACATCAGGGCGACAATGTTGTATTTTTTTATGATATCTGGAGAAAGCTTTATAAAATCTTTATACGTTGTTATCCAGAAGTCAACATCTTCAGGAAGCTTCAAGGTGTCGTACGGATGGTGGTCAGGAAAAGAAAGGGTGTATTTTATTTTAAAACCACATTTATCTGCACAATCTAACATATATCTGAAAAACTGTTTGTTGTTTCCAAGCCCAGCAAAAATACCAACCTCAACATTTACCATAATGTCAAAGTTATACTCTAAATTTCCATCTGTGAACCTTACAAATTTTTCTTTCGCTACAAAATAAGGTTTTGTATACTGGTCAAGATAGTAGAAAAATTCTTCCTTTTCTTTTTCTGATAAAAGGAAAGTTTTTGTTATGATAAAAGCATCTGCGTATTTGTTGAATGATCTTGGCTCCCTAAGTCTTCCCAGAGGCAAAAGTTCATCTTTCCAGAAGGGCTGTGTTGCATCTATAACAATAACATCTATATCCCTTTCAAGCTGATAATGTTGAAACCCATCATCAAGTACAAATAAATCTGGACTTAACTCCTTAATAGCTTTAAGACCCGCTTCATATCTATCCTCCCCCACTACCACCGGAATTTTATGCGTTGCTATAAGATATGGCTCATCTCCAGAGGTTTTAATATCTGTAAAGATATTCTCACCATCTGATACAACAACAACGCCTTTTGATTCTCTTTTATATCCCCTTGAAAGAACACAGGGTTTTAGCCCTTTTTCTTTAAAGTATCTGGCTGTTTCTATGGTTATAGGGGTTTTTCCTGTTCCTCCAACAGATAGGTTTCCTATAGAGATAACAGGAATATCAAGCTTTTTTGTTTTTAAAATACCTGCTTTATATAACTTTCTTCTAAGGTAAGCTAAATTTCCATATAGCTTTGCTAATAGTTTTTTCATAATGTTATTTATAAATCCTTATTTAAAAATTTAATTAAAAATAAGGTTAAAATATTAGTTATGAAAAAAATAAAAAATATCTTAAATAAAGATTATCTTTTAAATATAGACCCTATATATTCTATATCTGCCATAGGGACTAGTTATTTAATTTTATATGCATGTATCCATTTTGCCAGAAAAGAGTTCTTAATTGCAACTATTGAGATAATTCTTGTTATTGCATCAATTATAAACCTGACGCTATATAAGTTCTTCAAAAATAAAGAATTTTCTTCAAATATAATTCTCTTTGCTATGATTTTGTTTTTTGATTATCTTCTTGTAGATGGGGGTATAGAAAACACTGGAATTTTCTGGATTTATTTTTATCCTATCCTTGCTTTTTTTCTTAAAGACAAACTTTACGGAATTTACTGGAATGTTGCGTTTATTTTTAGCGTTATAGCTCTATTATTTCTGTATAAAGGTGGTTTTATAAAACTTGCCTACAGTGAGGATACCATTGTTTTATCCCTTATAACCTACTCTTCTATTTTTATTATTATGCTGTTTATAAAGTCAAATATAAATTTCAACTACGAACAGATAGAAAAACTTGCAACAACAGACAGTTTAACTGGTATATTCAACAGATTTCAGATAATGAAGCTTTTAAAAATGGAAGTGGAACGGGCAAACAGGTATAACAAGGTTTTTTCCGTTATTTTATTTGATATTGATAATTTTAAATCTATTAATGACACATACGGACATCAAAAGGGGGATATGGTTTTACAAAAGGTAGCTTCCATTTTCAGGGAAAATTTGAGAAAAACAGATTATTTCGGAAGATTTGGAGGGGAAGAGTTTATTATTGTAGCCCCTGAAACAAAGGCAGAAGATGCGTATAAACTTGCTGAAAAGCTGAGGAAAATACTTGAAAAAACAAAGTTTGACAGCATTGGTAAGGTAACTGCAAGTTTTGGGATTTCCCAGTATGAAAAAGGAAAGGATATAAATAAACTCCTAAAGGAAGCAGATGATGCCCTTTATCTGGCTAAAAGGGAAGGTAAAAATAGGGTATGCATATTTGAAGAAAAAGGGTGTCTAAACAGACACCCCAAAACAACACACCAAGAGAAGCAAAAATAGACCTTAGAACCTTAAAGATGCATTTATATAAACAAATCTTCCTGGTTCCGGAATTTTAACGCCAGAAGAGAAAGGATTTCTGTAGTAAGAAAGGTGGGTGTAGTAGTTCTTATCAAAGATATTATCAATTCCTACAGATATAGACCCTTTTCCGTAAATCATATAACCAGCTTTAACATTAAATACCACATAAGATTTTGTTTCTAACTCATTAAGATCTGAATCAACATTATCCTGTCTTCCTGCGTATATACCCTCACACAACCCAAATACAGAACCGTTGTCATATCTCAAGGCAACTCTGGTTTTTAATGGAGGTATTTCCGCCAGATCACTATCTGTATAGTTTCCACTATCTTTTTTACCCCTCTGGTAAGCTGCTCCAACCTCAATGGAAACTGTATCAGTTAACATTCCCATCAGGGAAATATCTCCCCCGTATATATGGGCATCTATGTTTTGATAAGACATTGCCATTTTAGTTCCGGATATTTTTGTAAGGTAGATGTAGTCTGTTAAATCACTGTAAAAAACATTTCCTTTTATTCCAAAAACTCCAAGATAGTATTCAAACCCTGCATCAACTTCGTTATTCTTTACAGGATCAAGGTTCGGATTTCCCACCCAGTCAGGTTTTGTCATTGGTTTTTTCAGAGCTATATACCTTTCCTCTGGGTCAGGAACCCTTACGGTATGACCAAATCCAACATAAACACTGTTTCTTCTGTCAAATTTGTATCTTAAGACGAGATTTCCTGTAAGATAGCTGTCTGTCTGTGATAAATCGTAGTTGCTTCCATAATACTCACTGTATATGTTCTGGTTAGCGGTACCAAGTGCAGATTTTGAAGCTTCAGACTTTGTATTATCAAATCTTAAGCCACCAGAAACTATAATATTCCCAAACTTTTTGGCGCCTTTTACATATATACCAATATTCTTTATGTCAACATCTGGAATCATACCTCTGTTGTCTAACATCATGATCCTGTTATCTGCCTTCCAGTTTCTAAGATATGCATCTACCCCTGCTTCCCCTGACAGACCGTAAATTCTAAAGCTCTTGGAGATTTTTCCACCGTAAGTTGTAGTTTTTGCTAAAGTTCTCATCATATAGCCCCTTGTTGACCTGGTTCCATCAGTCCAGGGGATTGAACTGACCCTCCATCTGTCCTGCATATCATGCCTAACAAAATCCCAGTAACCAGATATTTTTACCCCTAATGATTTAATCAGATACTCACCATTTATCCGATGGGTTCTATCGTAAAGGGCATCCATCATAAGATATGGATATAAAACATCTTTAGCCTCATCAAAAGCATAACTTACCTTTATCTCATTTTCCTGGTTTGGTGTGATTAAGGTTTTTATCCAGGCATTATCTATATTGAAAGCGGTGTGGTTTAGTTCTGAAGGTTTGTAAGCAGACATTCCACTGGGATACTCTGTTATTTTTTTACCTTCTCCAGATTTATACGGATGGGAAAACTGTTTACTATATCCAGCTAAAACCTTTACTTTATCTGTACCTGCATTAACCTGCACATTTCCACTTATATAATCAAAAAAACCACCGGTAAAACCAAAGGAAGCAAAAGTACCTTTTTCAGGATCTTTAGATATAACGTTTATAACCCCTGCTAAAGACCCCTGGTTGGATACATCAAAGGGACCTTCCAGGATCTGTATCTCTTTAACCTGTGGGGTTGATATATGGAATATAGGGGGATCCATTCTATTTGGACAGGCACCGTATATCCTCAATCCATCAATAAATACATTTATGTTATCTCTACTAAACCCCCTGAGGACAATATCATTGGCTGTTCCCCCCTTTCTTATATGGTTTATTTCCGGAAATATGTTTGATAGAATCTCCCCGAGGTCTATCTGCCTTGTTATTTTTATATCCTCTTCTCCAATTTCTTTAACTTCCCCTCCTGTTTCTTCCGGTAGAACCTCCTCTGCCACGGTTATTTTTTTAAGTTTTATTATCTCCTGGGCAGAAGATACACCGGCAAAAATAGGTATTATCAGTGCTGCTGCAAGAAGCCTCTTCATCCTTTCCTCCTGTGATGTTTATGTGAAAACAACGATAAAATTAACATATTTTTGATTGAAAATAAACATACATTCTGAATTTAAATTTGATGAAAATTTTTGACATTGATTGAGGTCAATCTGAAAGGAAAAGATGAAGGGGAAAGATCCCCCTTTTTATCTTCTTGTAAATCTTCTTTTCTTAGAAAATCTTTTTTTGTTTTCTTTTTTTTCTGTTTCAACAGGTTTTTGTGAAAAATTAACAAACTCTATATCAGCTTTTGTTATTCTTTTTATCAGGGAGAACTGTCTATCTTCAGAAGGGTTTATTATGGATATTGCTATACCTTCCCTTCCAGCTCTTCCTGTCCTTCCAATTCTGTGGATATAACTTTCAATATTCCTTGGAAGAGAATAATTATACACAACATCTACATCTTTTATATCTAATCCCCTTGCTGCCACATCTGTAGCTACAAGGATCTTAAGCTTATTCTGTCTAAAATCTTTTAAAACTTTTTCCCTCTTAGACTGGGAAAAATCTCCATGGATTGCCTCTGCATTAAATCCTTCTTTTCTCAGCCTGCGGGCAAGATCATCAGCTCCCTTTTTTGTTTCTGTGAAAATGATTGCTTTTTGTTTTGGTTCCTCAGAAAGGGTTTCGGTAAGTTTTAAAAACTGATTTTTTTCATCTACCCTAAAAACATACTGTTTTATTTTTTCAACAGTAACTTCCTCAGGTTTAACCTTCACCGTCTCATAATCAGGTTTTAAAAATTCCTCAGCTAAACTTTTTATAGAAGGTGGCATTGTTGCAGAAAATAAAAGGGTCTGTTTCTCCTTTGGGGTTTTGTTGAAGATAAACTCTATATCATCAATAAATCCCATATCCAGCATTCTATCTGCTTCGTCTAAAACAAATATCTTTACATCATCAAGTTTAAGTACACCTCTTTCTATAAGATCCCTAACCCTTCCCGGTGTACCAACAACAACAACATCTTTTCCATTTTTTAAAAACTTTATTTGATGCTGGATAGATTTTCCACCGTAAACAGCTAAAACAAACAGCTTTTTACTTTTTCCAAGATCCTTTATTTCCTTTGCAACCTGTATGGCAAGTTCCCTTGTAGGAACAAGAATAAGGGCCTGTATTGATCTTTTTTTAGGATCTACTTTGTCCACAATAGGAATTCCAAAGGCTGCTGTCTTTCCTGTACCTGTTTGGGCCTGGGCTATTAAGTCTTTTCCCTGGTACACAATAGGAATAGCTTTTTCCTGTATCTCTGTTGGTCTTGTGAAACCTTTTTTCTCTATAGATTTTAAGGTTTCCTGTGAGATAGGTAAATCTTTGAATGTAACGTTTGACATAAATTCCTCCTGAATTTACAAAGAAAGAACGATTTTGACACTGGAAGGAGCCTCCCTGATTGAAAAATCCTTCTTTCTTCTTTTTTTGTTTTCAAACAAGTATATACCAATTTGTGATAATGTCAAAACTTTGTTAAAAGTAAAAATTCTGCCACCCCTTTGAAAAAATCCTGCTGGGGAATAAAGATCTTTATTCCCCTTTTATCTCCCGTTTTTTTTATGTATCTGGTGTTAAACATAGAAATCTTAAATATAAATTCTGGATTCTCTAAAAATGTGGAAAAACCTTCCCCTGAAACAGAAAAAAATATATCCTCCACTGAAAAACCGTTATCTTTGAAGTCAATCTTGAAACATTTATCTTTTAATAAAATCTCAACAGAAAAAAATATTTCCTTTTCTTTTCCTGTACAAACATCTTTTATTTCAAATAAATCCGTTTTTACCTGATCCCACAGCTGCACCGAATAACCTCTGTATAAAAGCAAAGCAGAGAATGAATTCCCAAGCCTGTTAAAAACAAGATTCTGTAGCATTTAGTACTTAAATATCCTCTTTAGTTTCTTTACAGCTTCACTTTTTATCTGGGAAACCCTTGATACAGAGACATTTAAAACCTCAGCAACCTCCTGGAGGGGCTTCTCTTCAAAGAAAAGCATCTGGAGGGTTATCTGTTCCTTTTCATTTAGGGTTTCTATTGCCTGCAGGAGTTTATCCCGTATATCTTCTTTTATTACTTCCTCTTCAGGGGAAATTCTGTCGGAAACAAGGGTATCAACTATCTTAAACTCCTCATCCCCATTTACTATTGCCTTCTCAATAGAAACCATTATAGCTGTTTTGGAAAGGGGAAGGTTCTTTCCCTCTTCAAGGTTTTCTTCCTTTATCTTTTCCCTCATACTACGGGGCATAACATCAAGACTTCTTAGATAATCAAGAATTTCCCCTCTTATCTTTATGTAGGCGTAGGTTGAGAATTTAGCCTTGTCCTTGTCATACCGGTCTATCGCCTTCATAAGACCTATAATACCGGTATTGACAAGTTCATCAAAGTCTATCTCCCCTTTAGGTAGCCTGTAGTAGATTTTACTGGCTACCTTTTTCACAAGTGGCAGGTTTTCTAAAATAATCTGGTCTTTTGTTTTTTTATCTACTACCTGTGTACTCATCTACCTCTTCTCAAAAATCTAAGGACTCTCCCCCAGAAAGTTTCTCCAGCTTCAGCTGGAACACTCTCCCCGGTTTCCTTAGATGTTATTTTTTTTAATTCTATACAAAACTTATCGTCAGGAAATATTTTACAAAAAATCTCTTTTTTCTTTATAGCCTTTGTCATGTTATCTGTTTTTGGTAAAATTCCAGCTAATTTTAGCTCCATATCCAGAAACCTTTTTGTGGATTCCTTTAATCTTTCGTAAGTTTCAAAGCCTTCCCTGTAGTCTGAGGCCAGATTAACAATAAGTTTAAATCTTGAATAACCATACAGCTTTCTAATAGATTTAATTAAAGCGTAGGCGTCAGTCATTGATGTAGGTTCAGAAGTTGTTATGACATAACTTCTTCCTGATGCCCTGATAAAGGAGATAACCCTGTTGTCTATACCTGCAGAGGTATCTATGATAATGTAATCGTATCTATTTGATATTCCGGATAACTTCTGAATCAGTCTAGTTAAAGCAAAATCCTCAAGTTCCCCTATCTCCTCTAATCCTGAAAAGCCTGGAAGAACGTCTATATTTTCTTTCCTTTCTATAAGATTTTCTATCTGGGTTTCCTCTAAAATTTTCCTTATATCATTTCTTACCTTTAGTCCCATTACCACGTGAACGTTAGCCATTCCTACATCTGCATCAATAAGTAAAACCCTCTTTTTGAAAGTGTTTGCAAGGACATAAGCGTAGTTAACGGCAAAATTTGTTTTTCCTACTCCCCCTTTACCGCTTGTTACGGTAAAAAACTTTGTATTTGTTGGAGGAGGTTTCCTTTCCATAAGTTTTATAAGCTCTTTTGCCTGTTCGTTCATTCTTTTATCCTTTTAAAAAGTAGGAGGAAACAACCTCTGGAGATAGAACCTTAATATCCTCTGGAACCCTCTGCCCTGTACTGATGTAAGAAAGGGGTATTTCTGTCTTATACGGGAGATTTAATAAAAGACCTGGCTTTTTTGTCTCATCTATCTTCGTCATTAAAAGGGCATCTATCTTAAAATAATTTTGGTAATTTTCTACAACATCAAAGGCATCTTCATCCTTGTAGTTACAGCTTACAACCAGAACTGCAAAAAGTTCTTCCAACACCCCACTAAGTATTTCCTTTATTTCTCCTAATCTCCAGTAGTCATAATGACTTCTCCCAACTGTATCAATAAGAACTATATCATCCTCCCCAAGAACATCTACTATATTCCTGAGCTTTTTTGCTTCAGATATAGGGTAAAAGGGAACGTTAAGAATATTTGCATATATCCTTCCCTGGTGAACTGCCCCAACCTTAAATGTGTCTATACTTATTACACTTACCTTTTTCTTTTTGTTTAGAACAAACTGGGAGGCAATTTTAAAAAGATTGGTGGTTTTTCCTACACCTGTAGGTCCTAAAAATGCAATAACTTTAGGTAGGTTGTCCATTTCATCTAAAGCACCTGTAAAGGATATTTTCCCTTCTATTCCTTTTGTTAAAGCCTCTTTTAATGTTACTGCATTTAAATCCCACTTGTTTGTATCAAGGTCAAGTCCGCATGCCTCCTTCACAATATCTTCAGCTACATCCTGGTATACACCGTTTTTTATCAGTCTGTTTATAAGCTCTACCGCTTCACCTGTAAACTCGTGGGATATTTTCACATCTACAGGAACATTATCCTCTAAATGGGGCGGGAGATTTGGTTTTTGGGGCTGGCTGTTTACAGCAGGGGCAACCTCCTTTACTTTTTCCTCTACAAGGGTTTCAACTTTCTTTAAAAGCTCCTCAAAATCAATCTGGGGCTGTTTTTCCTCTTTTTCTTCTGCTTCAACAAGTATCCTGTACTTTCTCCTTCCCAGAAAAAACCATTTCTTTTCTTTAAAAATTTCATACTGAACAATCTTTATATTCTCTCCTAATTCCCTTTTTGCCCTTTCTACAAGTTCCTGTATATTTTCCCCTTCATAAATTTTACTAGCCATTTACCTCAACCACTCCTAAAATATTTACTTTATATTTTGGATCTATCTCACTATAAGACAATACTGCTATGTTTGGTAAGTAATGTTCTATTATTTTCCTGACAAATCTTCTTGTTGCAGGAGAAGTAAGAAGGATAGGGGTTGCCTGATTAGCCATAAACAGATCTATATACTTTGATAGTTCGTTAATCAATTTTTGAACGAAAGCAGGGTCAAAAGGAGGAAGATTCCCCTCATTTTCTTTTATTTTTTCCAGTATAAAACTCTCTGTATTTGTTCCTAAAGATACAGCATATATAGTTCCATCTTTATTGTATATAGATGAAATCAGCCTCGCAAGGGACTGTCTTACAAACTCTGTAAGTATTTCCGGATCGTTTGTTTTAACAATATTATCCGATAGGGTTTCTATAATAGTCATAAGGTCCCTTATAGGGATATTTTCCTTCAAAAGATTTTGAAGTACCCTGTGGAGTATGTTTAGAGGAACCTGTTCTGGTACTATCTCTTTCACTATTGGATATTTCTCAGCCAATGCATCAACCAACTCTTTAGTTTCACCTCTTCCTAGTATTTCATGGGCATGACTTTTTATAACTTCTGACAGGTGGGTAATAATAACAGTGGGAATATCAACCACTGTATAACCTAGCATTTTTGCCTTGTCTTTCATCTTCTCCGGTATCCAGTAAGCATCTAATCCAAAGGCAGGCTCCTTTGTAGGTTTTCCTTCTATCTTGCCCCTTGTTGAACCTGTATCTATGGCAAGATAGTGGTCTGGCTCTATTTCTCCCCGGGCAACTTCAACATCTCTTATCAAAATCCTGTATTCCCCAGGTTTTAGCTCAAGGTTATCTTTTATATGTATAAGGGGAATAATAATTCCAAGTTCTTTTGTTAATTGTTTTCTAAGGGACTTTATTCTTTTAACTATCTCCCCTCCTTTACTTTCATCTACATAAGGTATAAGTCCATAACCTATTTCAAATGTGATTGTTTCTGGTTGAGGTAGTAGTTCCTCCGGTGATGCTTCTTCTTCCTGAACTTCTTTTATAAGTTCTTTGGCCTTTTCTTCAGCTTCTTGCTTCTCTTTTTCCTTAAGCATCTGATCCATAATGTAGGCAGTAAGGCCTAAAACCGCTGCAAGGAGGAAAAAAGGAATTGTCGGCATTCCAGGAACTATTCCCATAGCAAATATAGTTCCGGCAGCCATATAAAGGGCTTTTGGTATAGATGTAAGCTGGGAAAATATTTCCCTTCCAAGATTATCCTCTGAGACAGCCCTTGTAACCATTAGTCCTGCAGCAGTTGATGTTATAAGGGAAGGTATCTGGGAAACAAGACCATCCCCTACAGTGAGAAGTGTAAAAGTTTTCAATGCAGACTGTAAATCCATACCGTGCTGGAGAATACCTATTGCCAATCCCCCTATGATATTGACAAGGGCAACAATAATACCTGCAACTGCATCTCCCCTGATAAACTTGGAAGCTCCATCCATAGCCCCGTAAAAATCAGCTTCCCTTGCAAGTTCCTGTCTTCTTCTCTGGGCCTCTTTTTCATCTATAATTCCAGCATTAAGGTCAGCATCTATACTCATCTGTTTTCCTGGCATAGCGTCCAGGGTAAAACGGGCTGCAACCTCTGAAATTCTTTCTGTTCCTTTTGTTATAACAATATAGTTTATTGTCACAAGTATAATAAAAACAATAGCCCCTACTATATAGTTTCCCCCAACTACAAACTGACCAAAGGCTTTTATTACCTGCCCGGCTGCATCTGGTCCTTCATGTCCGTGGAGGAGTATTCTTCTTGTTGTGGCAACATTTAAAGAAAGTCTAAAAAGGGTAGCTATTAAAAGCAGAGATGGGAAGGAAGATAGATGAAGGGGATTTTTTATGTAAAGTGTTGTCATTAGAATAACAATAGAAAAAGTGATACTAGCCGTTAAAAGAATATCAAGTAAAGCCGGTGGAATAGGAAGAACCATAGATGCCAGTATGGCAATAATAAGAACTACAATAAGGGCATCAGAATACTGATTTATTTTTGTAAAAATATTATTCAGTGCGGCGTTCATCTACTCTCCTGAGTATTTTTGATAAGCTTCTAAAGCCTCTTTTATGTATTTTTTTAATCCAAGCTGGTCAGATGAAGATATAGCTTCTGATATCTGCATGTCAAACATATCCCAGTACATTTTTGAGGAAAATGAAGAGTTAAACATACCTTCTGGGATAGTTTTTCTAAATTCCTTTAACAGCATCCTTACAAACATTGCCTCAAACTTTTCAGAAACTTCATCAATATCCTTTATCTGTTGAATATTTTTAAAGTCCCAGTATGGATCTATTTTAATCATTATTATCCTCACATAATTATGATTTTTGCGTGAAGTTTCCCGGCATTCTTTATAGCCTGAATTATGGCAATAAGATCCCTTGGGGAAACACCAAGGTCATTAAGAGCTTTTACCAGATCCTTTAAGGAAGGTCCCTTTATCTGGAATATTCTACCCTTTTCTTCTGCTACTGTTGTTGTAATCTCCTCTGTCTGGACAGTCTGTCCTCCAGATAGGGGAGGAGGCTGGGACACAACTGGTTTTTTTGTAACAGAAACGTATATATTTCCATGGGAAACATAAAGGGGTGTATCTATTTTTATATCGCCACTTAAAATAACAGTTCCAGTTCTTTCATATATTACAATTGTAGGTTCACTATCTGTTGTTATCTTCAGATTTAAAACTTTAGAAGCAAAGGAAACTTTATTTTCCCCAGGAGGATACTTAACTTTAATTGTAGTGGCATCTAAAGCTGTAGCTATACCTCTACCAAAATGTCTGTTTATCACATCTGCTATTTCTACAGCTTTATCAAAATCTGGATGTTTTAAGGTAAGGATAAGCTCTTTCATACTTCCAAAATCAAATGGAAGGTCCCTTTCAACAATACCACCATTAACAACAACCCCTGTTGTTGGAAAATTTTTCTGGATCTTTCCCCCTTTATTTGATTCTGAAAAGCCACCTCCTGTTGAAACAGGACCTTGGGCAAAAGCGTAAATTCTCCCATCGGGGCCTTTTAAAGGGGTTCTTATTAAAACCCCATTTGATATATCCTTTGCATCTCCAAGGGAAGCTACAGTAACATCAAAGGTCATACCTGACTTTGCAAATGGGGGCATTTTCGCTGTAACAATAACCGCCGCTGCATTTTTAGTTTTAACCTGTGCCGGATCAATATAAACTCCCATCTTCCTGAGCATATTTGCAATACTTAGAAGGGTGTATCTGCTTGTGGTTCCATCTCCAGTTCCTTTTAACCCAACAACTATACCGTATCCTGTTAAAAAGTTACCCCTTAGACCTACAACATTTACCTCATCTTTTATCTTAACCTGATTTTCACCAAGTACTATGGAGTTTAATAATACAAAAACAGCTATAATCCATCTAAACATGATACTCTCCCCTTAAAACGGCCATATTTTAATAAGAAAACGGGCTAGCCAACCTGGTTCTTGCTGATCTGCTATAAATCCTTTTCCGTTATATTCAACCTTCATATCTGAGATTTGATAAGAAAATATAGAGTTATCAGGCTGTATATATGAAGGTTTTACAATTCCAGAAATTCTAAGTACCTGTTCATCATTATTTATTTTTATTATCTTTTCCCCAACAATAAATAGATTTCCATTTGGGTAAACCTTTACTACCCTTGCTGTTATTGTTGCAATAAGATTTGCATTTCTACCTGTTTTTCCCTGTCCTTTAAACTGATTTGAAGAAGATGCCTGCATACCTGCAATAGGGGTTTTATTTGGGGTTTGCTTCCCCATAAGAACAGGTGAAGGAAAATCAAGATTTACAGATGTGTTTCTCCCTCCCTGACTGGTAGCACCCCCTGAACCTGATATATTTTCCACTACTTTAATAGTAAGAATATCCCCAACATTTCTAGCTTTGTCATCTGAAAACAGATTATCCCTACCGGTATATAAAGAGCCAGGAGGAGGTTTTTCCTCTATCTGTCCTATATCCGGAGCCATTGGAGGGGGCTTTTCAATAACAACCACCTTTTTTGATGAACATGATGCAAAGAGCAACATGCCCCCTAAAATGAGCCACCTATAAATAAAACCTGATTCCTTCCAATAACTTTGCATGGTATCACTTTTCCTGAAGATATATTTTTTACCTTTATTATCTGGTTTAACTGACCATTTTCCAGTGCTCTCCCTATTAATTCTATATGTATAACTCCTTTATTGTAAATAATTTTTACATTACTTCCCCTTAAAACAAGATAGTCAGGTACCACCATATAATCCTTTATTGGGATGCCGGCTTTTATGTTTATTTTTGCTTTCTTCCCTATAACTTCTTCAAGGGAAGAAAACATATGTCTTGCATTTCCTGTGTATCTTTTTAAGTAAACCTTATTTTTTGTAATGTACTCCCCTTTTTTTATATCTGTTTTAGAAAATACAATGTAAGACACCTTTCTGTACTTTACCGGAACCGATATCCGCCTCAAAAGAGAACCGTGTTTGTATATAAAATAGTTAAGATATATATACGATGAAGTTTTACTGCTTTCCTTTATTACTGTTTTTAAATTTTTACCCTTTACAGCCCTTATTCTAGGAACAGATATAGAAATAATTTCTACATCAGGATATCTCTTTTTCAAAAAGTCTCTTATTTCATTTTTTATACTTTCCTGGGATATTGTTAAAGGGGCTCTTTCAACAATACATTCCTGCCCTTCTACAAAAAAATCTTCAGAATAATGGGATTTAACAATAGATACAATCTCCTCCCGTGTTATTCTTCTGTGGGATGCACTTTTTGGAAAATCAGATATATACAGGCCTTCTAAAAGTTCTTTAACAGAGGGGTTGTCTGAATAAACAGTGGAAATATCAGAAAGGTATATCTCCCCTTTATCTAAAAAGACCTTCTTTTTTAATTTAATAACTGTAGAGGCGAAAACTCCCCCAAAAAGAAGCAAAATACTAAGACTTAAGATTACTAACCGTTCTAAGCATCTCATCTGCTGTTGTTATGCCTTTTGAGTTAATCTCGTAAGCCCTTTGGGCAACTATGAGATTAACCATTTCTTCAACAATATTTACGTTTGAGGCCTCTAAAAATCCCTGGGCTATCTTTCCAAAACCATCAGTATTTGGATCACCCTCTATCTCTTCCCCTGAAGCTTCTGTTCTAACAAACAGATTTTCCCCTATGGCTTTAAGTCCGGCAGGATTTATAAATTTGTAAAGTTTTATATTTGCAAGTTCCTCTGTTGTCTGCTGACCGCCTTCATTTCTTACAACATAAACATTACCGTTTGGGCTTATCTGGATACTAACAAGTGTTTCAGGGGCAGCAATCTGGATATTAGGATAAAGTCTGTAACCATTTGGAGTTACAACATATCCCTGGTCATCAATCTGAAAATTTCCAGCCCTTGTATATGCTTCTCCACCTCCAGGAAGCTCTATTTTGAAAAAACCATCTCCCTGTATGGCAAGATCAAGGGGTTTATCAGTTTTTATCAAACTTCCCTGGGAAAATATTTTACTTACATCAGAAAGTTTTACCCCTAAACCTATCTGTATTCCAGATGGTACCCTTGTTTCTGTTGAGCTCATTACCCCTGGATCTTTTATATTCTGATATATAAGATCCTCAAAATTAGCTCTACTTCTTTTAAATCCAACAGTGTTAACGTTTGCTATATTGTGGGAAATTACATCAAGATTTGTCTGCTGTGCTTCCATACCAGAGGCAGAAGTCCAGAGGGCTCTTATCATTTCACTCTCCTGATTTTGGTTTTACATAACATTTCGAAAGAAATGTAAAAAAGTTTAACAAAAAGAGAAAGTGGAATGTAAAAAAAGTTTACAGAAAGGCTAAGGTTTCCCTTAGCCAAAAATAGAGTGGGTTATTTTTGTTGCTAACATTCCAACAAAGAAAAGATAAATAAATATAATCAGGGCTACATATATTGGCTTCATCCCTACGCCTTTAATTTTATTTATGTTTGTTTCTATCCCCATTGCTGCCATTGCTACAGTCAGAAGAAAACCATCAACAACATTTATATAACCGACTATATTCTCTGGAATAATATTCAGAGAGTTCACACCTACCATTGCTATAAATCCAAAAACAAAATAAGGGATTGGTATATCCCTTAAAGCTACCCCTGTTCCGTGGGTGGCATGTTTTTTTGCAAGGAAAAAACTTAAAGCTATAAGAAGAGGAGCAAGCATCATAACCCTTGTAAGCTTTGCTATTGTTGCTGTATTTCCAGCATCTTCAGAAACGGCAAATCCAGCAGCAACAACCTGGGCAACTTCGTGGACTGTAGCCCCTGTCCACAGACCGTACATAAGATCATCAAAACCAATAGTAAGTCCAGCCTTATAAACAACTGGATACAAAAACATTGCTATGGTTCCAAAAATTGTAACTGTGGCAACAGCCATAGCAGCGTGGTGCATCTCCGCTTTAACAACAGGGGCTGTTGCTAAAACAGCAGAAGCTCCGCATATTGAAGAACCTGAAGCTATAAGGTAGCTCATCTGTGGATCAAGGCCAAAAAACCTTCTTGCTATCCAGACACCCCCTAAAAATGTGGAAACAAGAATAAATGTATCAAGGATAAGTCCCTCTATACCTACCTCAGCAACATTCTGGAATGTAAGTCTAAAACCTAAAAATACTATGGCTATCCTTAGAACTTTTTTAAGGGAAAATGTAAGACCCGGTTTAAAAGAATCTGGAAACTTAACTGTATTACCAATAATAACCCCTAAAAGAATAGCAATAATCAAAGGAGAAAAGTTTACCGTTTCTTTAACAATATCAAGTTTGGATAAAAATGTTGCTGTAACAGCAATTGATACAGCAACAATAACCCCAGGAATGTACTTTACCATACGTTACCCCTTACAACCATTTAAAAAGTTTGGAAAATGATAACGTATCTGGGGTGGAAAAAGGATTTATTATTTAAATTTACGTATAGACAGGGATAATTTTAAAAATCTTCCAGCTGCGGATTTACAGGAAGTGTCCCATAGGTAGCATCTTTAATAATAACCTGCCTGCCTTTTACAAGAACCCTTCCTTCAGACAGCCATTTTACTGCCTGGGGATAAATCCTGTGTTCAAATGACAAGATACGTTCAGACAGGGTTTTTTCTGTGTCTTCAGGTAAAACAGGAACAACAGCCTGAATAATAATAGGTCCGCTATCAAGATCTTTAGTAACAAAATGAACAGTGCAGCCTGTAAAGCGACTTCCAAATTCCAAAGCCTGCTTTTGGGCATTTAATCCCTGAAATGCAGGGATAAGGGATGGATGAATATTAATAATTTTTCCTTCAAAGGCTTCAATAAACTCCGGGGACAGAATACGGAGATAGCCAGCAAGAACAATAAGATCAGGATTTTCCTTTGATATTATTTCTATAAGTTTTCTATCGTAATCAACACGACTTGGAAAGTTTTTAGGATCTAAAAATAGAGTTCTTATTCCATAATCTTTTGCAATTTCAAGACCTTTTGCAGAGGCTTTATTTGAAATAACCAAAGATATATTTGCGTTTATAATTCCCCTTTTTATCCCTTTAAGTATCGCGTGAAGATTTGAACCTCTTCCTGATATTAACGCAACGATGTTCAATCTTTCTATCCTTTTTTCTTTTAATTATAACAGGGTTTGCTCCAGGTATAGAAAATATTTTTGTAAAAAGTTTTTATAAAAATCATAAAAAAACGTTAATATACCTTACATTTGCCAAATGTTTGAAATAAACTTATCGTTATATCAAATACTTAAACTGGGGAAGGGTTTTTGCTTTATAATAATAAAGCAAATAGGGGGAATAACTATGAATAAGATAATAAATGTTATTTTACTTTCCATTTTACTTATCTTCACATCCAACGCGTATGATAGATACCTGAATAAAAAAGTACAGGAAATAATCAAAAAAAGCACAGTAAAAATAGGGGATTTTTCTATTACCCCTATACCTGTACCTTACAAAATCACTATTATAAACACATACCGCTATTACAAAAGTTTAGGATTAGATGAAAAAGAGATAATACAAAGGTTAAAAATGGAGTTTATAAAAGGGAAAAGATCTGGATTTCCATTTATCATTATATTTAATTACGAAGGTAAAAGAAAATATACAGGAATAAGGATTCCTTCTGACTTAAGGGATTATGTTTTTCTTGAAAACCGACAGGGGGTGAAAGGAAGAATAAAGCTCCAGAATATTCCTTTAAAAAGAAGCTTAAATGCAAATAATAGAAGTGTTACTGTAAGGATCCTTTTTAGTACAGTAGATACAAAAGGTAGATTTTTACTTGATACAGATAGACTAATTCTCCATATAAGGGATATAATACCGGGTATTAAAGACCTCAGAATAAGATACAAATATCCCTGTGATATTGATTTTTCAGATGCCCCTGAAGATGTAAAGTATATACTCAGGGAGGTTACCGGGCATCCGTATTAAAAGATTTCCACTTCTTCTTCTACAAACTGACCGTTATCCAACTGCCAGCTTTTCCAGCTTTTGGTTTTACCCTTTTCAACAGAAACAATTATGTAGGACATATCAGGCTGGGCAAACATAAGGTCTGTTTTTGATGGTCTATCTGGATGGTCTGGATGTGAGTGGTATATCCCAATAATCATTATTCCCTTTTCATCGGCATAATTTTCAACCTTCATGTAGTCTTTTGGTGCTATCTCAAATCTATCGTTGGCCCTTTCTTTATTTTGGTTTTCCACCTGAAAAACTTCAAAACATTCCCTTATATTATTTTCAAAATCTATAGCCCCAAGCATAAATCCGCAAATTTCATATGGATATCCTTCCTCTGCCTGCCTTTCTATTTCTTTTACAGCTTCTTTTTTTATCCTCAGCATTAGTGCAGCCCCTGGGAAAAATCCCTCAGTTTTTCTAAAACCTGATACGCTTTTTTTGAGTATATACTTTCTTTTGCAAGCTCTATACCTTCCTTTACTGTATCAACAATACCAGCAGATTTTAATGCAAATCCAGCATTTAGTGCCACAAAATCTGTTTTTGCTGATTTATCTTTTCCCTCTAAAATATCTAATGCTATTTGAAGATTAAAATCAAGGTCTCCACCTTTTATATCATCTACAGTTGCCCTTTTAAGTCCAAAATCTTCAGGTTTTACCCTGTATATCTCCACAACATCCCCATTTACTTCCCCTACCAGCGTTTCAGTGGTTATAGATACTTCATCTAAACCTTCAAGTCCGTGAACAACAAAAGCCCTTTCTATTCCCATTAAGGAGAGAACTTTAGCAAGTGGTTCAACAAGATTTTCATCAAAAACACCCATTAGCTGGTATTTTGCCTGGGCAGGGTTTGATAGTGGACCAAGGATATTAAAAATTGTTCTTATACCTATTTCTTTTCTCTGCCTTATCACATTTTTCATAGCAGGGTGATATACAGGAGCAAAAAGAAAGCCGAGCCCTATATCTTCTATAGCTTTTGCTGCTTCCCCAGGGGACATATCTATTTTAACCCCAAGGGCT
Source organism: uncultured Aquificales bacterium (assembly GCA_964536105.1). Taxonomy (GTDB): domain Bacteria; phylum Aquificota; class Aquificia; order Aquificales; family Hydrogenothermaceae; genus JAADDV01. The sequence goes on from CAZHWB010000058.1 coordinate 24,295, forward strand.
TCCATAATATCCGCACTACCGCACTTAGAAGAAACAGATCTGTTTCCGTGTTTTGCAACCTTAGCCCCTGCCCCTGCTATAACAAAGGCTGTTATGGTAGAAACATTAAAGGTATCTATCTTATCTCCACCTGTTCCACAGGTATCAACAAGTTTTGATTTATCTTTGACAGGAACTTTTACAGCCTTTTCCTTCATAATCTCTGCGGCTGCAGTGATCTCCTCTACAGTTTCCCCCTTCATTTTAAGTCCTGTCAAAACTGCTCCTATCTGGGCATCTGTAGCCTGACCTTCCATAAGTTTATTAAAAAGGTCCCTTACTTCCTCCTTAGTTAAATTTTCTCCGGATGTTACCTTCTTTATATACTCCTTTACCATTATTTCCCCCTATTTAAGGTCTTTATCCAGATACTCAATAACAGCATTTTCCTTAAGCTTTTTTAAGAACATATTAAATTCCTTTTTTAGTTTCGGCTGTATTTCCTTACCTGATGGAGCTTCCACAGAAAGTTTCTTCTCCTCTTTTTCAATCTTTACAAAATAAACACCATTTTCTGTTTCAACCTTGAATACATCCCCAACATTATGCTTCCAGATTTCCCTATCAAGGACAGGAAGCAGATCCCCTTTTTTTATTTCCCCTAATAGACCTCCTTTATCTGCTGTTAGACTATCATCTGAGTATTCCTTTGCAAGTTTTTCAAATGGTCTATTCTCCTTTATCCCTCTGTAAACAGCTTTAAATCTATCTGTAAAATCAGGTCTATCCTTCCTGAGGTATATAATTCTTATTGTTCTTACATCTTCAAGTTTCCCTTCAGATATACCTTTAAACAGGTTTTTCCTTAGATATATCTGGATAAACTTAGCTCCTAAAATCTCCCTTTTTATAATATCTCTAAATTCAGAAAGGATAATTCCCTGTTTTTTTAATGTTTCTAAAAAAGCCTCCTTTGATGGAAAACCATTTGCCAGGGCAAGTTTTTCTATAGCAGATTCTATTTCATCAGAAGTAACATTTATTCCTGCCTTCTGGGCTGCTTCAGCTATAAGAATTTCATCTATTAATCTCTGGGCAGCTTTCTTTCTATCATTGATCCCAAACCACTTTTGGGCAAGCTGGATTTCACTTTCTAAAACAGGTTTACCATTAACAACAAGGGCTATTTTATCAACAAGCTCCGCTTTTTCTTTTCCGTAAGAAAAAAGAATATTTATAAAAATACCTAAAAATACTAACAGAAACTTATTTTTCATTTTTTTCCTCATTATGTTTCTTTTCCATTTTATCCCTGTAGCCCTGTATAATCTTCATCTGGTTTCTCTCTATTGCTAAAGCCCTATCAGGGACATCTTTTGTTATAACAGAGCCTGAGCCTGTAATAGCTCCTTCCCCAACGGTAATAGGGGCTACAAGCATTGTATCGCTACCTATAAAGGCATTATCTTTTATTACTGTTTTATATTTTTTGTACCCATCGTAATTACAGGTTATTGTCCCTGCTCCTATATTTACATTCCTACCTATCTGGGCATCCCCAAGGTAGGTTAAATGTTTTGCATTTGTGTTTTCTCCAACTGTAGAATTTTTAACCTCCACAAAATTTCCAATATTTGCCCCTTCCTTTATAACAGCATTATTCCTGAGCCTTGCAAAGGGACCTATAACAGCATTGTCCTCTATAATACTGTCTTCTATAACACTATTTGGAAGTATCGAGACATTTTTCCCTATTTTTGAATTTTTAATAATGCAGTTTGCCCCTACTACAGTCCCTTCACCTATAGATGTGTTTCCCTGAAGCATTACATTCTGGAATATCTCAACATCCGGGGATAGGTCAACATCAAACTCAATCCACACAGAATCAGGGTTGTGAAAGGTTGTCCCATTTAAAGCCCAAAAATGCATAAACTGGGTTTTTAGTATATTTTCAGCTTTAGCAAGTTCCCATCTATCATTTACCCCAAGGATTTCGGTAAAATCTGGTATTTCTAAGGCATAAACATTTTTTCCTTCTTCCCTGAGTAAGCGCACAACATCAGTAAGGTAGTATTCCCCCTGGGCATTGTTATTTTCAAGCCTGTCTAAGACCTTAACCAGATAAGGGGCATAAAAGATATATATACCTGAATTTATTTCATTTATTCTTTTTTCTTCCTCTGTTGCGTCCTTTTCTTCCACTATTTTCTGGATAATATGGCTTCCATCTTTCACTATCCTTCCATATCCATATGGGTTTGGAACCCTTGCAGTTAGAACAACCCCAGCAACATCTTTATTTCTGTATCCCCTGAAATTGGAAGCATTTGCCCCTTCGTACCTTATAAGGGCCTCCATGTATTTAACTGCATTTTTTAGGGTTTCCCCTTTTATAAGGGGAGTATCCCCGTTCAAAATAAGAACTAGCCCATCAAAATTTTCAATATGTTCCCTTGCAACAGAAACAGCATGGCCAGTTCCAAGCTGTTCTTCCTGTTCCACAAATTTACAGCCATCACAATTTATCGCCTCTTTTACCTGTTCTTTTCCATGTCCTATTACATATATAACTTCATCTGGATTTGTCCATTTTGCCGCCAGGGAAACGTAAAAAATCATGGGCTTACCAAGGATCTCATGGAGAACTTTAGGTTTTTTTGATTTAAATCTTGTTCCTTTTCCTGCAGCTAAGATAATAACTTTTAGATGTTCCAGAGATGTTTCACAGGCCATATTTTAACCTCTAATTTTTATTCAGATACCTTTCTATTTTTTCAAATACAGATGAAAGTTTCATTGATTTAGTTTTGTAACTTGCCCTGTTTACTATAAGCTTTGCTGAAGACGGCCTTATATGATCTATAACTACAAGGCCGTTTTCCCTTAGCGTCCTTCCAGTTTCCACAATATCTACAATAAAATCTGATAAACCAAGTAAAGGGGCAAGTTCTATAGAACCGTAAAGTTCAATAATCTGGGTTTCTATTCCTTTTTTGGAGAAAAATTTTTTTGCTATTTTAGGGTATTTTGTAGATACCCTTATGGAGGTTGGATTAGAATTGTAGAGTTTTTTACTTTCAGGTAATCCAGCTACAACTATACTGCAGGCTCCTATTTTCAGATCTATAGGTCTGTAAACCTCTGCCTCGCTTTCAAGCAGTACATCATCACCTGCCACACCTATATCAGCCACTCCGTACTCTACGTAGGTAGGAACATCCTTTGCCCTAACAAGTAAAAATTTAAACTCTTCAGTTTCAATTATCAGCTTACGGGATTGGGGCTGTATCTTTTCTGGAAGTATCCCTGCATTGTAAAAAATTTCTATAGTTTCTTCAAACAGCCTTCCCTTTGGAAATGCAGCTACAATCTTCTCCATTTACACCTCATCTTTTTCCTGCAAAGGGTATACTTACCCAAAGTTCATCCATTCCGCCGTTGCTTTTAATCTCAACCTCTATTTTCTCTGTGTCAAACTGGGGATACTTCTTAAAAACCTCAACAAGGTCTGCCTGTAAAAGCTCAGCAAAATTAGGAGGCAAACCCTTCCTTTCATAAGAGAGAACCATCATAAGCCTTTCCTTGGCAACAGAAGAGGATTTTTTCCTTTTAAAAATATCAAATAACGACATCTCTTATCTCCCAAATAATCTACTTAAAAATCCTTTTTTCTCTTGAGCTTCTGTAAATGGAACATCCTCTCCCTCTAGCCTTCTAGCTAAGTTAAAGAAGGCTTCTCCAGCTTTGTATTTATCAGCATGAAAAGCTATAGGCTCTCCCTTATTGGTGAAATCCACCATTTTTTCTTCTTCTGGTATAATTCCAACTTTAGGGATTTGAAGAATTTCTTCTATATCTTCCACAGAAAGCATCTCCCCTTTTTTAACCTGGTGGGGTCTTAACCTATTAACAACAAGCTGTATTTTTTTCTTCTCCATTACTTCTAAAAGGCCTATTATTCTATCAGCATCCCTTACAGAGGAAACCTCTGGATTTGTAACAACCAGAGCCTCATCTGCAGGGGTCGCTGCAGTTTTAAAACCCCCTTCAATCCCTGCAGGGGAATCTATAAGAATATAATCAAACTTATCCCTAACGTCATCAACAAGATTTTGGAGCTGTTCAGGTTTAACAGCTTCCTTATCTTTTGTCTGGGCAGCAGGAAGTAAATACAGGGTTAATCCCCTTTTATCCTTAACAAAGGCTTTTTCAGGGGGGACCCTCCCTTCCACAACATCAACAATGTCATAAACAATCCTGTTTTCAAGTCCAAGTATCATATCAAGATTTCTAAGACCTATATCTGTATCAATAGCAAGGACCTTTCTTCCCATTTTAGCCAGAGCTACCCCAAGGTTAGCTGTAACTGTGGTTTTTCCAACACCACCTTTCCCAGAGGTTATTACTATAACCCTAGATTGCATATTTACACCTCAAAACTAAATTTTTTCAATAACAATCTGTCCTTCATCTATATAAGCCTTCTCGGGGTATTCAGGTTCTTCAGCTTCATCTGGAGAACGGGTTATATAGTTTGCAATTCTAAGCTGTTGGGGCATAAGTTTTAAAGCTAAAATAACAGCCGTCTCATCTCCATTAGCCCCTGCATGGACAATACCCCTTAAGGCACCCATAACAATAATATTCCCAGAAGCAATAATATACGCATCTGGATTAACGTCTCCTATAATCAATATATCTCCATCATACTCTATTCTCTGTCCGCTTCTTACAGTTTTTGAAACAATTTTTAAAGATTTTTTCTCTTTTATCTCAGGAAGTGAAATTTTTTCCCTGTAAGTGTTTTTATATCCTAAAATTTTTGAGTTGTGTTTTTCAAGTAAATTTTCTATTTTTTTTCTATCTTCTTCGGAAAGAATAAGATTTCCAGTATCTAAAACACAGACAGAACCTTTAAAAAATGCAGAAGATATCTTGTTTTCAATCTCTTTTATATTTTCTTCAATACTTTTCTTTTCATCTAACTTTATTTTTAACGCCGGTACTGTTATCCCTTTAATTTCTACGCTCAAATTACTTCTCTCTATAAAAAAACTTATAGTATTATTTAATATAAACATTTTAAGATAAATTTAAACAGGAGGCAAAAAAAGGCAAATATGGAACATGTTATAAATGAAAATTTTTATTATAAAAATGGGGAGCTTTACTGTGAGGAGGTTCCTATAAGGGATATAGCAAAGAAGGTAGGGACTCCTTTTTACGTTTACAGTAAAAAAGCTATAAAAGACAAAATAAAGGCCTATAAAGAAGCTTTTTCTTCCTATGATACCCTTATATGCTATGCAGCAAAAGCAAATCCAAATTTATCTATTTTGAAGCTTTTTGAGGAAGAGGGATTTGGATGTGATATTGTTTCAGGGGGTGAACTTTACAAGGCAAGAAAAGCCGGAATTCCAGCAAGAAAAATCGTTTACGCAGGGGTAGGAAAAACAGATTTTGAGATAGAGTACGCAATAAGGGAGAATATTCTCTCTTTTAATGTTGAAAGTGAAATGGAACTTGATGTTTTAAATCAACTTGCCCAGAAAAATGACAAAATTATAAGGGTATCTATAAGGATAAATCCTGATGTTGATCCAAAAACACACCCTTACATATCAACAGGTTTAAGGAAAAGTAAATTTGGTATAGATATAGATAAAGCGTTAGAAGTTTATAAAAAAGCATCTAGTCTTAGATTTTTGCATGTTGTAGGTATCCACTGCCATATAGGTTCACAGATTATGGATGTGTCCCCTTATATAGAAGCTGTTGAAAAAACAGCTGAGCTTGTTCAAAAACTAAAAAAAGAGGGAATAGAACTTGAATATTTTGATATAGGAGGAGGCCTTGGAATTAGATACAAACCAGATGATAATCCTCCAACCCCTGAAGAACTTGCAAAACATATCCTTCCAATAGTATCAAAAACAGGCCTTAAGCTGATTTTAGAACCAGGTCGGTCTTTGATTGGTGAAGCAGGGGCTTTAATAACACAGGTTATATTTACAAAGGATAAAGGGGATAAGCACTTTATTATTGTGGACAGCGGAATGAACGACCTTTTAAGACCTGCTATGTACAACGCATATCATCATATTGTTTCTGTTGAAAAAAAGGACAGAAAAGTTGTTGCTGATATTGTAGGTCCTATATGTGAAACAGGGGATTTCTTTGCCCTTGACAGAGAGGTGGATGATGTCCAGAGAAAAGACCTTCTGGCTATTATGAGTGCAGGTGCTTACGGCTCATCTATGTCTTCTAATTATAATGTTCGTCCAAGGGCTGCTGAAGTTCTGGTAGATGGAAACAGGTTCAAAGTTATAAGGGAAAGGGAAAGCTATGCATATTTAACCCAACCAGAAGAAGATATGTTCAATGAAATATAAGGAGAGGTTAAAAGTAGATGAAAGTATTAGTTGTTGGTAATGGTGGAAGAGAACATGCTTTAGCCTGGAAAATAAAACAGAGTCCTTTAGTTAAAAAACTCTTTGTGGCAAAGGGTAATGCTGGGATATGGGAAATTGCTGAAAAGGTAGATATAAGTCCAACAGATGTTGAAAATCTGGTAAAGTTTGCCAGAGAAGAGGGAATAGATTTAACAGTAGTAGGACCTGAACAGCCTCTTTCAGAAGGAATTGTAGATGCATTTGAAGGGGCAGGATTAAAGATATTTGGACATAAAAAAAATGCTGCTGTATTGGAAGCTTCAAAGGTTTTTGCTAAAAATTTTATGAAAAAATACGGAGTTCCTACTGCGTTTTATGAAACCTTTGATAATGAAAAGGACGCTATAGATTTTGTAAAAAAGATGGGAACTCCAATTGTTATAAAAGCAGACGGACTGGCAGCCGGGAAAGGGGTTATCATCGCCTACTCTGAAGAGGAGGCTGTAAAAACGGTTAAAGATATGTTTGCTGGAAAATTTGGAGAAGCTTCAAAGAGAATTGTTATAGAAGAGTTCTTGGAAGGGGAGGAAGCTTCATATATAGCAATGGTTAAAGGGGACAAACTTGTTCCTATGGCAACTTCCCAGGACCATAAAAGGGTTTTTGATAATGATGAAGGACCAAATACAGGGGGTATGGGCGCATATTCCCCAACACCGGTTATTACTCCAGAAATAGAAAAAGAAATACTTGAAAAAATTATGTATCCAACACTAAAGGGTATGAAGGAAGAAGGCCGTGAGATGTGCGGTTTTCTGTATGCTGGACTTATGATAGGACCTAAAGGAATAAATGTTCTTGAATTTAATGTCAGGATGGGAGATCCTGAGACACAACCTATTATGAGAAGGTTAGAAAGTGATTTAGTGGAGCATATCCTTGATATTTTAGAAGGAAATATAGATAGGGTAAAACCTGTTTGGAGTGATAAATGGTCTATCGGTGTGGTTATGGCATCAAAGGGGTATCCGGGTCCTTACGAAAAGGGTAAAGAAATAACAGGAATAGATGAAGCCCAAAAAGATCCTGATGTAGTTGTGTTCCATGCAGGGACAGATATAAAAGATGGAAAACTGGTAACAGCTGGAGGAAGGGTTTTAACGGTAACTGCTACAGGAGACACCCTTTTAGAGGCAAAGGAGAAAGCCTACAAAGCTGTTGAAAAAATACATTTTGAAGGGGCCCATTACAGAAAAGATATAGGGGATAAAGGAATAAGGATATTAAAAGAAAGGGGCCTTTTATAATAACAGCTCCCTGCTGAAGCAGGGCTGTTTACTTTTCCTTTTTTCTGTATTCTTCTGGATTTACTCCGTATCTTTTTAAAAGTTTTTGAAGGGACTGTCTTTCTATATTTGCAAGTTTTGCGGCCTTTGAAACATTTCCATCTGTTAAGCTAAGTAATGTGTTTAGATAACTTTTCATAAATTTCTGTAGGTGGTGTTCTTTTGCTTTGTTGTAATCAAAGATAAAATCTTTCTTTATGTTTTCTTCAAGAATTTCCTTGTCCAGATGTTTTATATCTATAAAGCCGTCCCCTGCATATATACAGGCTTTATAGATGACATTCTCCAACTGTCTTACATTTCCTTCCCAATGGTAGTTAAGAAGAACCTCCACCGCTTCAGGGGTTATTCCTTTTACAGATGCAGAATATTTTTCATTAAATTTTTGTATAAAGTGCTTTGCAAGGAGAGGAATATCTTCTTTTCTTTCCCTTAAAGGTGGAATATGTATCTTTATTCCCTCTATCCTGTAGTAAAGGTCTTCTCTGAACTTTCCTTCCTTCACAAGCTGTTTTAGATCTTTGTTTGTTGCTGCTATAATACGGACATCCACCTTTATTGTTTTATCTTCACCAACCTTCCTTATCTCCTTTTCCTGTAAAAATCTCAAGAATTTACTCTGGATGTCAAGGGGTACCTCACCTATCTCATCTAAAAATACGGTACCACCATTTGCCATTTCAAAAATTCCCTTTCTGTTTTCGCTGGCCCCTGTAAATGAACCTTTCCTGTATCCAAAAAACTCAGCTTCCATTATGTCTGGGGATATATTGGCGCAGTTTATAGGGATAAAAGGTTTATCCCTCCTATTTGAAAAAAGATGTATAGCCCTTGCAAAAAGCTCCTTACCAACTCCACTTTCACCTGTAATAAGAACAGTCAGGTCTAAGGAAGCAATCCTTTTGGCAAAATTCAGAAGATTTATCATGTCAGGGTTTTTGGTTATTATAAACCCTGTATCTGTTTTTAAACGCTTTATCTCCTCTTTCAGCTTCGCATTTTCCTGAAGAATTTTTGACTGTTTTATAGCTTTCTCAATAAGGTTCCACAGGGAGGGATCATTGAAATCAAGGGGCTTTGATAGATAGTGGAAAGCTCCCTTTTTCATGCAGGAAACGGCATTATCTATTGTTCCGTAAGCTGTCATAACAATAAAACTTGTAAAGCTGTTAAACTTCCTAAGTTCCTCTAAAAATTCCTCCCCTGTCATTTTTGGCATTCTCATATCAGATAAAACAAGGTCAAAATCCTTTTCTCTCAGGAGTTTTAAAGCTTCTACAGGGTCAGAAGATGTCTCTACGTAGTATCCCTCATCCTCAAGAACAATAGAAAATGTATCAAGGATATCCTCCTCATCATCTACAACAAGAATTCTTCCTTTGTACTCCCCATTTTTTTGGGATACCTTTTCTATTTTAGGATTAATCTCTGTCATTATTTTCTTCCTCACCTTTATAGGCAGGTAGATTTATTGTAAATTCTGTTCCCTTCCCTTCTTCACTTCTAACGTTTATATAGCCATTATGATCTTTTATTATTTTGCTAACAACAGAAAGGCCTAATCCTGTTCCCTTCTCCTTCGTTGTGAAGAAAGGTTCAAATATATCCTTTATTATTTCTTCAGGGATTCCACCCCCGGTATCCTTTATAACAACCTCAATATATTCCCCGTTTATCCTGTTTTCTATATATATCTCTCCTTCCCCATCAATCGCCTCTGCAGCATTCATTATTATATTAACAAAAACCTGCTGGAGGGAGCTAGGATCAGCAAATACATACGCATCTTCAAGGTCAGTTTT
>CAZHWB010000059.1:0-22414 GCA_964536105.1 uncultured Aquificales bacterium
TGAAGCTCCTTGAAGAAGCAAAAAAAAGGAATATAAAAACTGTTTATTTTATTCCACCACAGGTATGGGCATGGGGAAAAGGAAGAATACCTAAAATTGTAAAAAATACAGATATCCTCATATCTATATGGCCCTTTGAAAAGGATCTATATGAGAAATATACCGGGGAAACTTTTTCTGTAGAATATGTAGGACACCCCCTCCTTGATATTATAAATACAAAAGAGACCCAGGAAAGTTTCAGAAAAAAATTAGGTATTGATAGAAAAAAACTGTTAATAGGTTTTCTTCCTGGAAGTAGAGAAAGTGAGGTTAAGGTTCTTCTGCCTTTAATGCTTGAAGCAGGTAGAAGGATAAACCGCAAGTATAACCTCCAGTTTCTTATCCCTGTAACACAAAATGTTAAAAACATCGCTGAAGATATACTGTCAAGATACGAAGATATCCCTGCAAAACTAATTACAAATGACATATTTGAAAATCCTTCTTATGAAGTTATGAAACACAGCTATTTTTCTGTTATAGCCTCAGGAACAGCCACCCTTGAAGCTGCCATTATAGGAAATCCCTTTATCCTCACATATAGGGTCTCTCCTATCACCTTTTTTATAGGAAAACTGCTTGTATCAATAAATTTCCTTGGATTACCTAATATTATTGCTGGAAGAGAGGTTATTAAAGAACTTCTTCAAAAAGAGTGTTCCCCTGAAAATATATCCAGATGGATAGAACGTTATATTACAGATAAAGATTTATATAACAAAACAAAGGAAGACTTAAAAGGGGTAAGGGAAAAGCTTGGAGGAAAAGGAGCCCTTGATAAGACAGCAAAAATTATAAAAAACCTTTTATTCCAAGTATAATATTCTATTAAAATCTTCTTAGGGGAGTGTCAATTGGATACAAAAAAGCCTAAAGATTTACCTTTTGAGGAAAATGTTGATATAGAGTTTGAGTACAAGGTATTTATGCTCCTTGATAAATTAAAAAAATTTAAGTTCTTTATTATTGGTGGTTTTATTATTTTGATTGTGGCTATTGTTGCTTTTTTCCTGTATAAAGAACAACAGCAGAAGATTTTAAATGAAGCCTCAAAGCTTGCGTATCAGATAAAAATAGCCTACGAAAATGACAATCAGAAAAAAGCAAATGAACTTATAGAGATTTTTAAGGAAAAATACAAAGATACTCCATTTTTAAAGGTTGTCCTTTCCTATCAGTTAAATATAGAGAAGGATAAAAATCCAGAAAAAACAGAATCCACAGCATCACAAATAAAAAGAATTTTAAATACAGATCAGCTCAAATCAGGATACAGGGAGTATTCAGCCTACGTTTTATATGAAAAAAATCAGCTTGATAATGCCCTTCCTATTTTAGGCTCCATAGACAAACAGTACTATAATCATATTTCTGCCCAGCTTTTAACGGCTATAATTTTAAAGAAGAAAGGGAATAAAGACACTGCAAAGTCAATTTTTGAGGAATTAAGCCAGAAGAAACAGTTTAGATACTTTTCAACAATAGCAGAAGAAAATTTATAAGGAGGCACTGATGGAAAAAAGGGAAAAACTTTACGAAGGAAAAGCAAAAATAATATACGCTACAGACGAACCAGATAAAGTAATAGCATATTATAAAGACAGTGCAACAGCATTTGATGCTGTAAAAAAAGCAACAATAGAAGGAAAAGGGGTTTTAAACAACAAAATAGCTTCTTTCTTCTTTCAGCTTTTAAATGAAAAGGGTATTCCTACCCACTTTATAAAACAGCTTTCAGATAGGGAAATGCTTATATACAGGGTTGAGATCATTCCTGTTGAGGTGGTTGTCAGAAATCTTGCAGCTGGCTCTATTGTAAAAAGACTGGGAATTCCTGAAAAAACAGAGTTTAATCCACCTTTAGTTGAGTTTTATCTAAAAAATGATGAACTCCACGATCCCATTATATGCAGAGAACACATCCTTGCTATGAAACTTGCCACAGAGGAAGAAATTGAAAAAATGAGAGAACTGGCGCTTAAGGTTAATGATATCCTGAAGGAGTTTATGAAGGAGCAGGGAATAATCCTTGTGGATTTCAAACTTGAATTTGGAAGAAAAGACGGTGAAATTGTACTTGCAGACGAAATATCCCCAGATACATGCAGGTTCTGGGATGCAAAAACAGGTGAACGTCTGGATAAGGATAGATTTAGATTTGATCTTGGGGATCTTATAGAAGGATACACGAAGATACTTGAAAAAATAGAAAAGAAAGATCAGTAAATTATTGTAATAAAAAGGGTTAATGTATATTATATATATTTCTATAAATCCATAAAGAGGTGGTTAAATGTCTTTTCAATTTACTGAAGAACAGATAAAAAGATACAGCAGGCATATAATACTTCCTGAAGTTGGCGGTAAAGGTCAGGAGAAATTATTAAAATCTAAAGTTCTTGTTGTTGGGGCAGGAGGATTAGGTTCACCATCTCTATACTACCTTGCTGCTGCTGGGGTAGGGACAATAGGTATTGTGGATTTTGATGTGGTTGATTTTTCAAATCTGCAGAGGCAGATTCTTCACAACACAGAAAGGGTTGGGACACCTAAGGTTGAATCCGCAAAGATGACCCTTGAGGCTTTAAATCCAGATGTTAATGTTATTGCGTATAATCAAAGAATACACAAAGGAAATGTACTTGATATCATAAAGGACTATGACGTTATTTTAGATGGTTCTGATAACTTTCCCACAAGATTTCTAGTGAATGATGCCTGCTACTTTTTAGGTAAACCACTTGTATCTGCAGCTATACTTAGATTTGAAGGTCAGTTAACAACATTTGATTATAGGGATAAAGAAAATTCCCCCTGCTATAGATGCCTGTTCCCTGAACCACCACCTCCAGGTCTTGTTCCATCCTGTCAGGAAGCAGGCCTTTTAGGGGTCGTAGGTGGAATAATGGGAACCCTCCAGGCAAATGAAGCATTAAAGCTTATTCTGGAAATAGGGGAACCACTTGTTGGAAAACTTCTGGTTTTTGATGCTTTAACAACAGAATTTAATGTTGTAAAGCTTAGAAAGGATAAGAAATGTCCTTTATGTGGAGAAAATCCAACCATAAAAGAGCTTATAGAGTACGACCAATCCTGTGATGTCCACTTCTAAAGGAGAAAGGTATGGGTGATATAAAGATAGATAGGGAGCTTGATTTAAAAGGGGAGGTTTGCCCCTTTACATTTGTGAAAAGTAAACTTATTTTAGAGCAGATGGAACCTGGTGAGGTTTTAAAGGTAATTTTAGATTATAAGCCTTCTGTGGAAAATGTTCCTAAAAGTATGAAGGAAGAAGGACAGGAAGTTTTAGAGGTTAAACAGTTAGATACAAATCTGTGGGAAGTAATTGTAAGGAAGGTAAGATGAACTTACTGATAATTATGGCAAGTAATCCTTATTCCCATGATTTCAATACTGTAATAAAACTTATAGACGCGTCCTTAAAAAGGAACCATAAAACAAGGATATTTTTTATGGCTAACGGGGAATACTGTCTGTTAAGGGAAGAAATAAAGAATCTATATGAAAAAGGTCTTGAAGTTTACTACTGTGCCCATAATGCTGAACAGAGGAAAATAAAACCGGAAAGCTGGGCTGAAAGTAGCAGTATGTACGGACTGGCAAAACTTATGAACGAAGCTGATAAGGTTCTTATTTTTGATTAAGGGAGTTAAAGGTGGCAAAGAAAAAGGTTGTTGTTTTGATAAAGTCAAATCCCTTTAGCTGGAAGGTATTTGAGGCTTTAAGGCTTGCTGTAGGTACCTCCATGGAACATAAAATGCACGTTGTATTTATAAAAGACGGCGTTTATTCTTTAACAGACTGGAAGCCCCAGCTTATTGGAATAGAGCCGTTTGATAAATCTATAGAAGCTTTAGGTATGATGGGAGCTGAAATAATAGCTGAAGAGGAGGCTATTAGAGAAAGGGGGCTGATATTAAAAAATTGGCCTACAGATATAAAGGTTATGCCCAAGGATGATATAGCAGAGCTAATAAAAGAATCAGAGGTTGTTCTCTCATGGTGAATACTGTCTGGATTATAAAAAGACCTGCAGACTTTCCTGAAATTGAAATGCTGGAGGATGAAGACTTTATTATACTTATTCAGGATGCTGTTTTGAGACCTCTATCAGATGACAAAAACTGGGCAGCGTGTAAAGAAGATGTAGAAGCCAGAAATATTAAGATACCTGAAGACAAATGTCTGTCCTATGAAGATATAATAGATATTATAGAAAAAGCTGATAAGGTTGTTGTGTGGTGAAGAAGATAGGGATTACTTTAGGTGATCCTGCAGGCATATCCCCTGAAATTCTTGTAAAATCCCTAAAAAAACTTCCAAAGGGAATTTATATCATATACGGAAGTAAAAATATTCTCCAAAAAACTGCGGAAGATTTAGGTCTTGAACTTCCAGTAAAAGAAATACTTTTTCCAAATGAAGCTTATACAGAAGGATTTTATCTTATAAATTTACAGGATAAGGATTATACACCTGGAAAACCTTCTACAGAAACAGGGAAAGCTTCTATTGCGTATCTTGGTGCTGCCACAAATGATATATTAAAACAGCAGATTGATGCCCTTGTAACACTGCCTATATCCAAAAAGCACACTATGGAAGCCGGATTTCAGTTTGCAGGACACACAGATTACCTTGCATATAAGGCGAAGGTTTTTGACTACATTATGATGTTAATGTGTGAAGAACTCAAAGTTGCCCTTATGACAACCCATATTCCTTTAAAGGACGTTCCATCTAAAATAACATATACCGGGATACGTCTAAAGGTAAAACTTCTTGTAAAGGAACTAAAAGAGAAATTCAAAATAGAAAATCCCAAAATAGCCGTTTTAGGTTTAAATCCCCATGCTGGAGATGGTGGAAATATAGGAACAGAAGAAATAGAAATTATCCAGCCAGCTGTTAATTCCCTCAGGGAAGAAGGAATTCAGGTGGAAGGAGTATTATCTGCAGATACAGCATTCAACAGAAGAAAGGAGTTTGATGTATATTTAGCTATGTATCACGATCAGGGGCTTATTCCTTTAAAGCTTCTATGCTTTAAAAAAGCTGTAAATATAACCCTTGGACTTCCGTTTATAAGAACATCTCCTGATCATGGAACAGGATTTGACATAGCAGGAAAGGGCATTGCTGATCCCTCTTCATTTATAGAGGCTGTAAACCTTGCATACAGACTTGCAGAGGATAAACGTATGAAAAACCCTTTTATAAACCCCTAATATAAAGGGGTTCAAAAGTCATAACATCCTCTTTTAGTCCTTTCTTTAAAGCAAAAAAACAGCCGTCTACAGACAGATCGTCCAGCAGTTCCACATGTTCCAGTTCTGTTTTAACATTCTTTGCTACAACAAGACTTCCCTCTTTTTCATCTGACAGGGAAGACAGTTTTTTTAGCTGTATATCTGTTTCAGGAAAAATGTCATTTCCATCAGAAATATATTCCCTATAGAAAACTTCACCCTTTCCTGCATTTACAACAGATATAATTTTTCCCTTAAAATACCTGTATCTATAAGCCATAACATCAAGGCTGATATATCCGTAAATAGGAATATCAAGCGAGTAAGCTATGGTTTTTGCCACTGTTATCCCAACCCTTAAAGAGGTTAAACTTCCAGGTCCTTTATTTACAACTACAGCATCTAAGGATTTTTTATCCAGTTGAAACTGGCAAAAAATTTTATCAAGCCTTTCTACGATAAGCTCTGAATAGGGTTTTAGCTTATAAAAACTTTCCCTTACAAAAAGCCTGTTATCCTTTACTAGTGTTATTCCCAGAATATCCGAAAAACTATCTATAGATAAAATCATTTATACCTCTTGCGCTTGAACTAAAGTGTTATGAAAATTATACCGAAAGATAGATGAGCCAGGAGAGGAAAGTGGATGAGAAGAAAAAAGAGGAAGCTTTTAAAGAGGAAAAAAGCATAAAAACTTCGCCGGAAGGGGAGAGTGAAGAGAAGTATGCCAACAAGGAGGAAAACCCGTTGCGGAGAGCAAAAATACAAAAACTCAAGGAGCTCATTGAAAAAGGAGAGTATAAAGTCTCCCCAGAAGATATAGCTGAAAAAATGCTGGAGTTCTTTAAAAAGAATAGGGATTAAAATTAGAAATGTTTCTTAAAATGTCTTTGAGTTTAGACACTACAAATTCCACTTCTTCCTTGGTGTTATTTATACCAAAAGAAAAACGAAGGGCTCTCAAGGCTTCCCTTTCAGAATATCCGTAGGCTAAAAGAACCTGGGAAGGAGTAATGGAACCTGTTGAACAGGCAGAACCAGATGAAACCTCTATACCGTGGGTATTTAAAGCCATTATCAAGGTCTGGGCATCGGCCTCTTTGAATATTACAGATATAATATGAGGAAGGGTTTTTACATCTCTACTTACAATTTCCTCTCCTGGCAGTTCTTTTTCCATCAAATCAAGGAATGTTTTCTTTAAAAAGGTTAGATGATTTATATACGATGTTTTATTTTTTTGCCAGATTTTTACAGCTTCTGTCAGGGCTTTTATAAGAACAACATTTTCCGTCCCAGATCTCAGTCCAAATTCCTGTCCTCCACCGTGTAGAAGGGGTATTAAGGTATAATCTCTATTTCTTTTTAAAAATCCAATCCCCTTTGGAGCATTTATTTTATGTCCTGAAACAGAGAAAAAATCAATTTCCGGAATATCTTCCTTTAGAAAAGACTGAACTGTATCAGAGAAAAAAATTACCTCCTTTTCCTTGCATATTTCCCTGATGGTTTTTAAATCCTGTAAAACACCTGTTTCATTATTTCCGTGTATTATAGATACCATAAGGGTTTTTTTGTTAATCAATTTTTTTAAATGATCTAAATCTATTAGACCATTTTTATCAATTTTTAGAAAATGAACTTTATACCCTTTTCTGGCAAGATATTTAACAGGATTTAGCACTGATTTATGTTCTATAGGGGATATGATAATCTCATTTTTTTCCGGATAACTTTCAGCTAAACCTTTTATAACCATATTATTACTTTCTGTTGCACATGAGGTAAAAATAATCTCCTCTTCATCGCATTTTAAAATAGAAGCTATCTCCCTTCTGCATTCATCTATAAGCCTTCTGCTTTTTTGCCCATCTGAATGGATAGAGTTTGGATTTCCAAAAAACTCACTACTCCATTCAGGTAAATTTTTCAAAATATCCCCAAAAACAGGGGTTGTGGCAGCATTATCAAGATATATTCTGTTCATTTTATTACCTCTAACGCTTCCTGTATATTTTTTACCTTTATAAGACTGCTGTCTTCAATATCTATATTTGCAGGAACTATAATATCCTTAAATCCAAATTTTTTTGCCTCTTTTATACGGTGCTCTGTGTAATGGACTGACCTTATCTCTCCAGTAAGTCCTATCTCCCCAAAGGCAGCTATCTCTTTACGAACAGGAATATTCCAGAAAGATGAGGCTACAGCTAAAGCTAGAGGTAAATCCAATGCAGGTTCCCTTATCTGCATACCCCCCACGATATTAGCAAATATGTCCCTGTCTTTTAAAAAGATATTCCCGTACTTCTCAAGTATAGCTGTTATAATGGCAAGTCTATTAATATCAATACCCTGGGTTTTCCTTTGGGGAACTGCATAAACAGTTTTTGAGACAAGAGCCTGAACTTCTATTAAAACAGGTTTTGATCCTTCTGTATAAGGGAATATGACGCTTCCAGGCTGTCCCACAGGCCTTTCAGAAAGGAAAAAAGAAGAAGGATTTTTTACTTCCTCTAAACCTGTGTCTTTCATACTGAAGACAGCCAATTCCCCAGCTGCACCAAATCTATTTTTTATAACCTTTAGAACCCTGTATGAATGTCCCCTTTCCCCTTCAAAATTTGCTACAGTATCAACTATATGCTCAAGAACCTTAGGTCCTGCTATGCTCCCCTCTTTTGTTACCTGTCCTACAACAATGGTAGCTATTCCTTTACTTTTTGCTATTTCTGTTATTCTTCCGCTGACCTCCCTTACCTGGGAAACAGAACCAGCGGTAGATTCAATTTCCGATGAATATACTGTTTGAACAGAGTCAAGAACCACAAACATCGGGTTTTCTTCCTCTATAGCAGAGATAATATTTTCAAGATTTGTCTCAGAATAAATCAGCAGATTTTCAGAAAGGGCCCCTATCCTTTCTCCTCTTATATAGACCTGCTGGGCTGATTCTTCCCCTGTGATATATAGAACTTTCCCTTTTTTAGAAATATTTGAGGAAACCTGAAGCAATAATGTAGATTTTCCTATTCCAGGTTCCCCGGATAAAAGGATAACCTGTCCCTTAACAATCCCGCCACCTAAGGCCTCATCAAGGGTTTTTATCCCTGTTGATATCCTTTCATATGTATCCTCTTTTTTAATAAAGGTTATAGGTTTTGGTTTTGAAAATTCCCGGGGAAGGGAAAAATCTCTCCTCTTTTTTGTCTCTTTTTCCTCTAAAAGGGTGTTCCAGCTACCGCAGGAACTGCACTTTCCAGACCAGGTAGGAAAGGTAGCTCCACATTCCTGACAGACATAAACACTTTTTTTCTTTTTCATAAAACAACTTCCTTTTTTCTAAGTATTTTATCCTGTTTGAAATTTTGTTCAATTTTTTATTGACACAAGCGCAAAAAATTTTTAGCTTTATATTAATGATTTAATAATATATTAAGAACAAAAACATAATCAAAGGAGGAGGCTATGGCTCATTTAAAAAGTCCTTTAATGGAACTTTTAACAGTTTCTTCAGTAGTAGCAATTTTAGCTGTTGCTGCCCTTCAACCGGCAAAGGGATATCTTGAAAAATCAAGAAAAACAGCCATAGAAGAGGAGATTACAAACTGCATAAAAGAATTAGCTTATGAAAATGTTTTCAGTGAGGTTCCAAAATATGAATGTAAGATAAGCTCAAATAATGAAAAATTACAGCTTTTTTATGATAAGAAAAACCACCTTGTTTATTCAAACCATAAAGTATTCCATTTTGAGTTTGGGAGGGATATAGAATGTGTTGTTTCAGCAAATAGAGCCATATGTGATTTTGCCGAGTTTTAGCCGAATTTTTTTACCCTGTATAAAACATTACCCTTTGCCTTCAGCATAGGTTCTGAGGAAGGTTTACCAAAATAGTATCCCTGAACATAATCAATACCAATATCCCTCAGTGTTTCTAACTCTTCTTCAGTTTCAACCATTTCTGCAAGAAGCTTCATTCCCTTTTTCTTACATATAAATGAGATACCCTCTATTATTATCTGATTGTCTTTGTCTTTATCTATATCTTTTATAAGAGAACCATCAAGTTTAAGTATTTCTATATCAAAATATCTAAGATAGATAAAATTAGAATACCCAGAACCAAAATCATCCAAAGCAAATTTCATTTTTTTGTCCTTTGCTATTCTAATAACTTCTTTTACAACGTTTATTTCATTAATAGCTTCCTCTTCTGTTATCTCAAGAACAATCCTATCACTTGGGAATCTATATTTGAATAAAAACTCCTCAAACTTAAGTATTTTGGCAGGATTTTGTATATACTCCTTTGATAAATTAAAAAACAGATATTTATCCTTCAGACCTTTTTTAGCCATTATCTCTATAGCTTTTTCCTGGACTATCTCATCTATTTTGTCTGCTACCCCAAGTTTTATGGAAGAAGTTATAAATTTGTTTGCTGATTTTATACCTTTTTCATCATCTATCCTTGCTAAAACCTCATATCCAATAACATTAAGGGTCCTGGTTTCAAGGATCGGCTGAAAATATGGAACAATTTTATTTTCATCAAGGGCTTTCTGGATAATATGTTTGTCCTTAAATTCCTTTTGAACAAGTTTTTTGATCTGCTCTTTTGATAGCACTTTTACTTGATTTTTTCCACTTCTTTTTGCCTCATACAGGGCTACATCAGCCGCTTTAAGAAGTTCATAAAATGTACTTCCATGAACTCCAAGGGATGCCACCCCTATACTTGCTGTTACGTTCAGGTCAATTTTTTCATCTTTGTGGGTTATTGGAACCTTTTCGGCTTCTATGGCTTTCCTTATCCTTTCTGCCACTTCTAAGGCTTCTTTTGCTGGAGTGTTAGGAAGGATTACGATAAACTCTTCTCCGCCATATCTACCAGCTTTATCTGTTTCCCTTATTCTCGTTTTTAATATATTTGCAACCTTCTTTAAAACTTCATCTCCAGCAGGATGTCCGTATGTATCATTTACCCCTTTAAAGTTATCAATATCAAGAATAATAACGCTTAAATCTTTGTTATATCTGATAGCTTCCTTTACTTCCGTTTCTGCAAATGAAACAATAAATCTTCTGTTGTAAAGCTTTGTAAGGGGGTCATAAGTTGCCAGGCTTAAAAGATTTATATTGTATATTAAATGGTTGATAATAGTATGGATGTAGTTCAAATCCTCTGATTTTGGTATTTTCTTTTTAGGGAGGAATATAATATGGAACAGAAAATACTCATCATTAACTTCCTTTTTTATCCCGTATATTCCCCTTAAATCTCCATCAAAGTACTTCTCTGTATTTCTGTCGTTTATATCAAGTAGTTCCTCTACAATTGAATCTATAGACGCATCTGGAATTCTATTTTCTAAAAGTCTATCAGAATGGGCCCTTAAATCTATTGAACCTTCCGGTTTTGAATACAGGAGAATTACTGAACCTTCAGCGTTAAGAAGTTTATCTATGCTGTTTGCAACATATATAGCAAACTGATGTATATCTGTAGAAAATGAGGACATTTTTTCTGTGGTTTCCTTTATGATTTCAAGCTTTTCCTTTTCCGACAGCAATTTTTCCCTTGCTTTTTCCAGAGCTTCAGAAACTTCCCCAAACTCATCTTTTGTATATTTGTGAAGCTCAAATTCTACATTTTCAAGACCTATTTTGTTCATTTTTTCTATTTTTTCTTTTAAATAAATAATTGGATATGTGATTATTTCCTTGAAAAGATTGTTATATATGATACCAACCAGAAGAACAACTATAACAAATACAAAAAACTCCTTTAAAATAGAATTAACTACAACAACCTTTAAAATATCCCTCTCATTTACACATCCTGTTAAAAGTAGATTACTTTCAGGAATTTCTCTGATTTTACATATCTTTTCTGGGGATTTTTTGAAAATTCCTTTATCTTCAATCCCCATTTCTATAGGTATATTGAGATTTGGAACAAAAAAAGATCTTATTTCTGCTATTTTTGAAAACTTAGGAAAAGATATAAAAACGTAGTATTTGTTTTTTTTCTGAATGTTTATAACAATATACTCATTTCCCTTTAGATCTTTTATCTTAAAAATTCTAAAATCAGCATTTAACATATTTTTATTAATATCTATATTCTTTATCAAAAAGATATTTTTATCTTTTAGATAAACGCTATCAATATCTAGAAGAGAATAGTACTTTAAACTTTGCTTTTCCCCTTTTAAATAGGAAAGAATAGTCAGTTTAGCCTTGTTCTCAATATCAGATATAATACTTCTTATTTCCTTTTCTTTATTTTCTATAAAATAATCAATAGCATATTCAGAATCCTTTTTGGCTCTGCTTATCTCTGCAAAAAGAAAAAACAGATTTCCAACTAAAAATGATATAAATATAACTGTATATATTACTGTTTTTAATTTTTGGGAAAATGTTTTCCTTCCAAGGAGTTCAAGAAGTGTATTTAGCTTATACCACTGGGTTTCCTTCAATGGTAAGTTTCTTCTATTTTTTCCCATAACAGCCAGGAAAAGCCCCCATTCTTTATAATTTGATATTTAATTGCTATACTTAATATACTACTCTTTTATTCCCAAACAAAATTTAAATACTAATATTATAGAGGAAGTTCATGGAAAAAAAGAGAAAATTTTATGTTACAACACCTATTTACTATGTAAATGACGTACCCCATTTAGGTCATGCATATACAACGGTAGCGGCAGATGTACTTGCAAGGTACAATAGACAAAAGGGAATAAATACATTTTTTCTCACAGGAACAGATGAACACGGCTTGAAAATACAAAAATCAGCTGAGGAAAGGGGTATATCTCCAAAAGAATTAGCCGATAAAACCCATCTAAAATTTAAAGAACTGTGGAAGGTTCTAAATATATCCTACGACAGATTTATAAGAACAACAGACCCAGATCATATTAAAGCAGTACAGTATATTTTTCAAAAATGTTATGAAAATGGAGATATATACCTTTCAGAGTATGAAAGCTGGTACTGTGTAGGTTGTGAAGAGTTTAAAACAGAAACAGAAATAAAAGAGTATGACTATAAATGTCCTATCCACAAAAAGGAATGTGAAAAGGTCAAAGAAGAAAGCTACTTTTTCAGGCTGTCTAAGTATCAGGACAGACTTTTAGAACTGTATGAGAAAAATCCAGACTTTATACAGCCGGACTATAGAAGAAACGAAGTTGTATCCTTTGTTAAGCAAGGTCTTAAAGATTTATCTGTTTCAAGACCAAAAAGTAGAGTAAAGTGGGGAATTCCTGTTCCATTTGATGAAAACCATACAATATACGTATGGTTTGATGCTTTAACAAACTACCTTACAGCTGTAGGATACCCAGATGTTGAAAGTGAAACCTTTAAAACGTTCTGGCCTGCTGATGTTCATATAGTAGGAAAGGATATTCTCCGTTTTCACGCCGTTTACTGGCCAGCTTTTCTTATGAGTGCAGGGTTAGAAATTCCTAAAAAAGTTTTTGCCCACGGTTGGTGGACAGTAGAAGGACATAAAATGTCAAAATCTTTAGGGAATGTTGTTGATCCTTTTAAAGCTGTCCAGGAGTATGGTGTCGATGAACTTAGATATTTTCTTTTAAGGGAGGTTCCCTTTGGACTGGACGGGGACTTTTCCAGGAAGGCAGTTATAGGAAGGATAAATTCAGATCTTGCAAACGATTTAGGTAATCTATTTTCCCGTTCCCTTTCAATGATAAATAAATTTAAAAAAGGAACCGTTTCCTGCGGTTCTGTAACAACAGACCTGGAAAAAGAGTACAAAGAGCTGTATCTGTACACAAAAAATTCATTTGATAAACATATCTTAAATCTTGAATTTAATAAAGCCCTGGAAACTGTATGGGAATTTATAGACTTTTTAAACAAATATATAGTAAAAACAGAGCCCTGGAGTTTAAATAAAGAGAAAAATCCTTATCTGGATACAGTTTTATACAATCTGGCAGATGGTCTTCTACTTATATCATGGCTTTTATACCCATTTATGCCTCAAAAAATGAAAACAGCCCTTGATTATCTTGGATTAGAAGAATTTCCAGAGGAGCTAAATCCTTTTTCATATCCAGATGGAAATAAAATAAAAAAGAAAATAAAACCCCTATTCCCAAGAATAGAATTAAAAGAGGAGGAAAAAGTGGAAATTAAAGAAGAAAAAAAGGAAGAACCTAAAGAGCTGGAAGAAGGAGTTGTATCAATTGAAGATTTTGCAAAATTAACATTCAAAGTAGGGGAAGTTTTAGAAGCTGAAAAAGTTCCAAAAGCCGATAAACTTTTAAAACTAACTGTTGATCTTGGGGACGAAAAAAGAACCATTGTTTCTGGTATAGCCCAGTTTTACACCCCTGAAGAATTAGTTGGAAAAAAGATAGTTGTTTTTACAAACTTAAAACCAAGAAAAATTTTTGGTATTGAATCTAAAGGGATGGTCCTGGCAGCCAAAGATGATAAAACATTAAGACTCCTTACAGTTGACGGGGATATTTCCAACGGGGCTTTAGTGAGTTAGGAAGTCCCTGCTCCCCTGCTTTTATGTTATATTATTCTTGAAGCTGGCTTTTACAGGAGAGCAGATGAAAATCAGATATCAGTTTTTAACAGAGGATATCATAGAAAAAATAGAAGAATACAGAAAGGAATTTCCCTACTATCCCCAGCAGTTAATTATTCCTGCTTTACATGAAATTTTGTATAAATACAGGGATATACCCCAGGAAGCTGTTTTTGAACTGGCAGATTATCTAAAGGTTCCCCCTTCCCATGTAGAGGGGATTGTATCTTTTTATGATATGTTCAGACATAAAAAGAATGCCAAGCATCATATAAGAATCTGCAGAAATCTTCCCTGTCATCTTGCAAACTACAGGAATCTCCTTGATATGATCCAGAAACTAACAGGGGCATCCCCTGGAAAGCCCAGTGGAGACGGAATGTGGTATATAGAACTCGTGGAATGCATAGGTTCCTGTGCTATAGCTCCTGCATTTTTGATAGATGATGATCTTTATGATGGAAGCCAGATAAAAAATGAGGAAGAGTTGAAAAAAGTTCTAGAAAAATACACCTGAAATAATCAAATTTCTTCTTATTTTCACATAACTTTTGTAAGATATTCCAATATTCTTATATTCTAATAAGAGGTTAAGATGAGGATTATAACCCTTCTACTTTTTTTTACTGTAATAAACGCTTACAGTACAACCCTTCAGGAAATCATAGAAACTGCCAAAAAATACAACCCGGTTTTAAAAGAAAAAGAAATAGAAATAAAGATCCAAAAAGCAAAATTTTTAAAAGCAAAGGCAGAAAGATTTGGAGAATTTGGATTATACGGGACTTACAACAGATATGAAGATCCCCGTATCCTGTATCCTATATCTCCCCCTTTAAATCCTCTTAATCTTGTAGGAGCAGAGAATCAAATTATAGCAGGGGTTTCATACACTGTTCCAATTTTTACAGGATTCAAGCTAAAAAACAATATAAAAATTTCAAAAATAGGAAAAACCCTGAAAGAAATCCAGTATAAACTTACAAAAAATGAAATTATCTACAACATAAGAACCATTTATATAAAAATTTTGTCTTTAAAAAAACAGAAAAAAGCCTTTGAAGAATACAAAAAATCCCTTGATAAGCTGTACTTAGATGTAAAAGAAAAGGTAAAAGTTGGAAAAAAAGCAGAGGTTGATCTTCTTAAAGTAGAGTACGATATAAAAAATGTAGAATCTAATATAAGAAAAATAAAAAACAGTATCTTATCTCTAAAGGCTGCTCTAAAGACCCTTTCAGGAAAAGATGATATTGATCTGTCTTATCTTGAGGATATATCCCTTTCGTCCTTTTACCCAAAGGAAGCGGATTTAAAAAAGCTGGATTTCTATAAACAATCCAGCATCAAAACAGTTATAGCTGAAAGGAAATTAAAAATAGCAAAAGGGGATTTTTACCCACAGGTATTTTTTAAAGCTTCTGCCCAGAGGAATATGGGCAATAGTGAGTATAAAGATCTTTGGCAGTTATCTATAAATATACACTACAATATCTTTGACTTTGGAAAAAGAAAAAATCAATACATTCAAAGGGCTTTAGAGTTAAAACAGGCAAAACTGCAGGAAAAAAATACACTCTTTATTTTGAAGCAAAAATTACAGGAAGCTAAAAGTCAGATAGACACAGCTGTAGGAAAAATAGAAGCTACTAAAAAACAGTTAAAACTTGCAAAAACTGTTGAAGACATAGAAAAAACAAAATATGAAGAAGGAATTTCAGATATATACGACTACCTTCATGCAAAGGCCCAACGTTATATCGCTGAAAGCTCATATTATCAGGCCCTTTATGAAAGAGAAATGGCAATTTCTTATCTAAAATACATTCTAGAGGAGTTTAAAAATGAATAAATACATAAAAACATTCATTTTTATTATTATTTTAGCCGTTATTGTTGCTGGTGGAATTATACTGCTGAAAAAAAGAAAAGAACAGGTAGCAAACCTCCCAAAACCAGAAAAACCTGTTTATACAGTAAAAGGTGCAACAATCAAAATAGGAACTCTTCAGGAAAGGAGGGAATTCTTAGGAAAAGTAGTCCCTGAAAAGACGGTAAATGTCTCAACTAAATATCCAGGATATATAGAAAAAATATATGTAACTGAAAATAAAAAAGTAAAGAAAGGAGATATTATAGTATCCATAGACCCCCAGCCTGTTTTAAAGGAAATAAAAAATCTATACTTAACTATTGAAACATTAAAATCCCAGTTAGAGGCTCTACTTTCCCAAAAAGAAGCTCTAAAAACAGCCTACAAGACAGCACAGAATGTTTACCTGAGAAACAAGAAACTCTATGAAAAAAAGGCCATTCCAAAAGAAGCTTTAGAACAGTCATATTCCAATTATAAAAAAGCCGAAGCCCAATACAAACAAACATTGGCGGGGATAAAGGAAATACAATCCAAAATAAAACAAACCCAAAATCAAATACAGATAAAACAGAACCAGCTTTCATACCTGGAAATAAAAGCCCCTATAAATGGCACAATAGCAAAAGTTTTTCTTAAAGAGGGAAATATAGCTTTTTCAGGGAAACCTATTCTTCAAATGTTCACAGATAATCTATACAAAGTGCTAATTCAATTTCCCCAAAAAACTCCTATCAAGGAAGGAACCAAAGTTATTTTAAAATATGGAAAAAAAGAGCTTACCTTACATATCAGCAAAATATACCCTTCAGCAGAGAAAAATAACCTTCTAACAGCGGAAGTATTAATAAAAAATCCCCCTAGTGAAATAAAACCAAATTCTCTGATTAATGTTCAGGTGGTCTTAAAAGAGGAAACAGGATTTTTAGTTCCAAACACATCTATACTTCATCTTACCAGAGGAGATTATCTTCTTGTGTATGAAAACGGTATGTTCAAAAAAGTACCGGTAGAAGTATCTGCCCAGAATGAAAACTACTCAATAGTAAAAGGAAATCTTAAGGAAGGAATGATAATAGCAACAGGAGATGAAAGCAAACTTCAACTCTTATCCACCATTAAAAAAGGAAAAGTTATAAAGTAAAGGAGTAAAGATGGATAAAAAAATCTTAGAATACACATTAAAAAGACCCCACTTTGTCTTATCCCTTATATTTTCACTTTCCGTTATAGGAATTATAGGTATTTTCAGTATAAAACAAAAACTTTTCCCAGACGCAAACAGACCGCAAATAGCCGTTGTTGTTGTAAATCCTGGAGCATCTGCAAAAGATATGGCAGAAAATGTTGCAATCCCTATTGAAAGAAGACTATATACCCTTGATAAGGTAAGAAAAGTATCATCAACTTCAAAAGATGAGGTTGCTGTTGTAACAGTAGAATTTGAGTACGAAAAAGATATAGGAAAAGCTGCAGCAGATGTCCAAAATGAAATAACAAAAATAAAACCTTTTCTACCAAAGAATATACAAGAGCCCCAGATATATAAAATTACAGATGCAACCCCGCCGGTTATGGTTATCGGCGTAATTCCATTAGATCCTTCTTTATCCCTTTCAGACGTAAGGCAGATTGCAGAGAATAAGATAAAAAATAAATTACTCAGGCTGAAAGAGGTAGCAAATGTAGATGTATTTGGAGGCTATAAAAAAGAGGTTTTCATAGAGATTGATAAAAGTGCTTTAAATGAACACAACATACCTCTTCCATTTGTTCTTGAAAAAATAAAACAGATTAATGTTGATACACCTATAGGGATTTTGGTAAATAACAATGACCAGATCCTTGTAAAATCTATAAACAAAGGAAAGAGATTAGAAGAAATAAAGAATATTTATATAACAAAGGATATAAAACTTTCTGATATTGCTAAAATAAGATATGACTATTATACGAATACATCTTTATACTACGGGAATGGAAAACCAGCTATAGCCCTTGCTATCCAGAGACAGCCTACAGGAGATACATTAAAAACAATAGAAGCAGTAAAAAAGCTCCTTCCCCAATTAAAAAATGAATTTCCATCATTAGATTTTCAAATAACAGACACCCAGGAAAAAATAATAAGGCTTAGCAATCTAAATATGTTAGAAGCTCTAAGAGATGCCATTATTATGGTATCTGTTGTTATTCTGCTTTTTTTAGCAAATATCAGACAGATGATAATAGCAGCTACATCAATACCCTTTGTATACGGAATTACTATAGGAATTATGTACCTTCTTGATATGGAATTTAATATTGTCACATTAACAGGGATTATCTTAGCCCTGGGAATGCTTATAGATGATGCAGTTGTTGTTCTTGAAAACATTGAGAGACACCTTCATCAGTTAAAAAAAGATATGAAATCTGCTGTTTTAGATGGGACCAAAGAGGTTTTATTTCCTGTAATGGCCGGAACCATAGCAACAACCGTTGTGCTTATTCCTCTCCTTTTTGTAGGAGATTATCCCCAAAGGATCTTTAGACCTCTGGCTGGGACACTTATTATAGCTGTTATTGTTTCCTATTTTGTATCTATTCTTTTTATTCCCCTTATAGCTCCGTTTTTACTGAAAAAAACAGATGACAAAAATAGATTTGAAAAGATTGTTTTTAGAATATCAGAAGGCTTACTTAACCCCTTAAGGGAATTTTATGTATCTGCGGTTTCATTAGTACTTAAAAAAAGAGCTTTTGCTGTTCCGTATTTTCTTGCGGTTATCCTTCTTCTTGGTTTTAGTTTAAAGCAGATAATTCCCACTGTTGGAAGAGAGATAATGCCCCCTATGGATACAGGAATAGTAAAAGGAAGTATAACAGGCGACAGTAATCTGTCTATAGTTCAGATTGAAAATATTGTTAAAAAAATATCAGATATTCTATCTGGGGATAAAAGGGTTGAGATGTTTTCAATATCTGTAGGTTCTGAACCTGGTGTTTTTACAATGGGAAAAGCAGAGTCTCCCCAGACCATAAACTTTACAATACACTATATAGACCGTTTCCATCGGGATGAAAGTATATGGGATATAGAGAGGGATTTAAGGAAAAAAATTTGGCAAATACCTGGAATAAAATATGTGCATGTATTTGATTATGGAGCAACCCCTCTATCTACCATAAAGGGGAATTTAGATGTTGTCATTATGGGAGATGATTTAAAAGAGCTAGACAGATTAGGAAATAGATTACTGGATATCTCCTATAACATCGGCGGTCTTGTATCCATTTCAAAAAGCTGGGATTACGATAAAATAGTCTACAACCTAAAGATAGACCATAAGAAAGCTCTTTTTTACGGTTTAACTCCATATAACATTGCTGTTCAACTTAGCAGTAAAATAAGGGGACAGGTAGTATCTTTTTATAATGTAAAAAATGAAAAAAGTTTGCCTGTCAGATTAATACTAAAGGGCGATGATAGAAATTCACAGGAAGATCTTAAAAATATATATCTGGACACACCTAAAGGAAAAATCCCGTTAACTGCAGTAGCATCTATAGAAAAAGTTATTGAACCTACATTAATCACACGGGAAGGCTTAATGTACACTATTAACATAATAGGGTACAGAGAAAAAGCAGCTATTTCCCACATAATAGAAAACTACCATAAAGCCGTAAAAGAGGCAGGATTTTCTTTACCTGGAGGTTATGAAATATCAAACCAAGGGGATATACAGCAGCTAAACGATTCTATGAAAAGAATGTTCAAGGCTATAGCATTAGGCATAATCCTACTATTTTTTGCCCTTGCCCCTGCTTTTAACTCATTTTTATCCCCTATTGCTGTTATATTTGCAATTCCATTATCAATGATAGGAGCAGCCTGGGCAATACTTGCAGCAGGATATCACCAATCTATGCCAGGTCTTATGGGAATTGTACTGTTGGCAGGTATTATAACGAAAAACTCTATTCTTTTAATAGATTTTATACAGATGGCTTTAGAAAAAGGCAAAAATATAGAAGAGGCTATCGTCCAAAGTATAAAAATAAGAACAAGACCAGTTTTAATGACTGCACTGGGGACATCAGTAGGAATGATACCAATAGCTTTAGGCTGGGCTTTGGGACTTGAGAGACTGGCACCCCTTGGTGTGGTAGCAATAGGGGGTCTTATAGTAGGAACATTCTTAACACTGGTTTATGTTCCTCTATTTTACTTTTTCCTGCATAAGCTTAAAGAAAAATTTATATAAAGCCGGGCACCCCCTACCGGCGTAGGGATTCTGGCTTACCGTTGCTCCCTTCCGGGCCTGGCGGGGTTCACCAGTCCCTACCCGGAGGGACCCGGCAATCTTTTTTATACTCACTGGCGGATGGGGCGGGATTTGAACCCGCGGTACCGGGATTACCGGTACACAGCATTTCCAGTGCTGCGCCTTCGACCAGGCTCGGCCACCCATCCGTTCACAGATGTATTATTATAAGCGAATAAAAAAATTTTTCAAACTCAACAAACGGCAAATCTCTACTTTCTGTATTTTTACGTAAAATATGAAATTTATCATAAAAATTGTAAATTTATTACTGTTAACATTAAAAAAGTTTTAATATATGGGTATTAATTAAAGTTTGACATTTAAGTGATTGATATTTAAGTTAAGTTATAATTTTAATCTATATAGGAGATTTTTATGGTAATATCAGCTTTGAAACCTAAAAAAACCTTCTGTCCATTAACAAGTATGGAAAGATGTGATGTATGCGGAAGCATTGGAAAGGCTGTAAGTGAAGAAATAATTAAAGAAACAGTAAACCTGGAACTTGACACATATTCAGGCTTTTATCTTTGCCCAAATCCAAAATGCAGTGTTGAGTATTTTAACAAGCAGGAAAAAATTTTTATTCTGAGGAAGGATACTATAAATATCAGAACATAAGTTCACTGCAGATGTTTTATACTTAATAAGTGATTAATTATAAAAGATTAATTTTTACGCAAAGTTTTAGTTTTTATACTATAACTTTTTGTAAAAATCTTTCCTCCAGCCTGCTATACTGTTTTAAAATCATAGAAAAATTTTCCCAGATAGATTATCTTTATTATGCTTAAACTTTTTTAATAAGCCTAAATGGAGGTTAATAATTTGGATATAAAACTAATAGCTCCTTCTATACTGTCTGCTGATTTTTCAAAGCTTGGTGAAGAGATAAAAATGGTTGAAGAGGCAGGGGCTGATATTATACACATAGATGTGATGGACGGAAGGTATGTTCCAAATATAACACTTGGTATGCCTGTTATAAAATCCATCAGGAAAATAACAGACCTTCCCTTTGATGCCCATCTTATGATAGTTGAACCGGAAAGGTATGTTCCTGAGTTTATAGATGCTGGATGTAATATGATCTCTTTCCACATGGACGCATGTGTCCACAGCCATAGACTTGTTGAGTATATAAAGTCAAGGGGGGTAAAAGCAGGGATAGCGGTTAACCCTGCAGAACCTATTCATATGCTTGAAGAGATAATCCATTATATTGATTATGTGCTTATAATGTCTGTAAACCCGGGTTTTGGAGGTCAGAAGTTCATTCCACAAACATTAAATAAAGTTATCAAGCTTAAAAGACTTATGGAAGAAACAGGAAGAACAGATATTCTTATAGAAATAGACGGTGGTATTAATGAAAATACCATTGTAAAAGCATCCAATGCAGGGGTTAATATATTTGTTGCAGGCAGTTCAATATTTAAATCCCAGGATCCAAAAGAAACAATAAAAAGGTTTAAAGAAAAAGTAAATCGCTTTACGGTAGGTGTATAAGATGGCATATGAAATAAGAACATGGCCAGATAAAATACTAAAACAAAAAATGAAAGAAGTGGATTTTTTTGATGAAACTTTAAAAAAGTATGTTGATATTATGTTTAAAAGAATGTATGAGGAAGAGGGAGTGGGCCTTGCTGCCAATCAGATAGGTATCCCTTATCAGATACTTGTGTTAGATACCGGCGTTAAAAAGTATGAAGCTCAGGAAGAGACTGAAGAAGAACCTGTAAAAATGGCTCTAATAAACCCTAAAATTGTTAAAAAAGAAGGTCAGATAGAATCCACAGAAGGCTGCTTAAGTTTTCCAGGTGTTCAGATAACAATACCCAGAGCAGAAAAAGTAGTTGTTGAGGCAAAAGATATTGAAGGAAAAGATATCACTTTAGATGCAGATGGTTTTTTAGCTATTGTTTTACAGCACGAGATAGATCATCTAAACGGAATACCCTTTATAAACTATCTACCCCCTGTTAAAAAAAGGATGGTACTGGAAAAGTATATGAAAACAAGGAAAAAAGAGCTTGCCAGAGCCAGGTAAATCATTTTCCGGCTGGCTCATTTTGTTTTAACTGGTAAAATTCCTGTGACATCCTTTCCTCATTGAAAATGAGGAGCTTCCTGCTTCACAGAGGTGTAGCTTACACAGATATAGGGATTGCTTCCAAGTATCCGTGCAGTGGCTTCCCTCTCCACAGGCTTTACTTCCCCACAGTCCGTGGGTAGGTTTTTTATAGTGGCTGTCTCCACTTTTAACAGCCCTATCTTCAGTATGTTTATTGCAGAGTTTAAATCCCTATCTATTATTACTCCACAT
>CAZHWB010000060.1:0-18809 GCA_964536105.1 uncultured Aquificales bacterium
CTCAAACTCAACTTCTTCTATCTTTGTTCCTTTTATCTTCTCTATAATTTCAAAAATCAGGTTTTTATCCATAACAAACCCCTTTATTCATTTACTCTTTCTATATAGGCTCCTGTTCTTGTATCAACTTTTATTTTATCCCCTTCGTTAATAAACAGGGGAACTTGAACTGTAGCACCTGTGTCAATTTTTGCAGGTTTTAACGTATTTGTAGCTGTATCCCCCTTGAAACCTGGTTCTGTTTCAATTACCTCATACACAGCTGATTTTGGCAGTTCTATGCCTATTGGCTGGCCTTTGTCTAAAAACACATAGACCTCCATACCTTCCTTTAAAAATTTAGCCTGATCTTCTATAAGATTTCCCGGGACAGCTATCATATCACCTGTATTTGCATCAATGAACCAGTAAGAATCTCCATCAAAATAAGAATATGCCATCTGTCTCTGTTCAAAATCTGCAAGTTCTATAGAATCTGAAGATTTGTATGTTATTTCTATAACGTTACCTGTTTTCATATTCTTGGCCTTAACCCTGACAAAAGCCTGTCCTTTTCCTGGTTTTACGTGGTCGTAACCTAGAACTCTGTAAGGCTGTCCATCATGAACAATAAACATATCTTTTTTAATCTGATTAATTCCTATTTTTACGCCCATTAAAACCTCCATTCACCGTTTTTTCAGGTATTAATTTTATCATTTTATTTTTAGAATATGATTTATCTGTGAAATAGAAGTACTTCCTTCCCTTAAAACAACAGGCTTACCTTTTGAGATTTTTACAATTGTTGATGGTTTTTTATTTTTTATCACCCCTTCATCTATATAAAGGTCTATATCACCTCCAAAGTATGATACAGCTTCTGATATATCTCTGGCTGGAGGTTTATTTTCTGGGTTTGCACTTGGTGCAATAAGGGGACGATTTACCCTTTTGAGCAGAGTTAAAAGCTCTTTTTTATCTGGTATTCTAAAGGCAAGGGTTTTTCCTCCCCTATGGAGATATTGGTATCTGTCCTCTGTTTCAGGGGGAACAGATAAAATAACAGTTATTCCCCTATTTTCTAAAAGCCTTTTTTCATAGATATCTGGTTTTATCCCAAAAAGAGACAAGAAAGACACATCCGGGATCAGTATTATATAAGGCTTATCAGGTTTTCTATTCTTTATTAAATAAACCCTTTCAACCACTTCTTTATCAAGGGCATCCCCAAGAATACCGTAAAGGGTATCTGTTGGGGCTACGACAATCCCCTTATCTTTTATAACATTTTCAGCATCTTTCCAGTTTTTACTTATACGTATGTTCTTCACCTGGGAACAATCCAGAAGCTGTTTCATTTTTAAACTGCTTAAGTCCTTCTATAAAAAGTTTTTTTCCTTCAACATATCTCTTTACAAATTTAGGAGATCTATCAAAAAATCCCATCATATCGTGAAATACCAAAACCTGACCATCTGTCTTATTTCCTGCACCTATTCCTATTGTAGGGATATCAAGAAATTCGGTTATTTCTTCTGCCAGGTGGGAAGGAACTGCCTCAAGAACAACCGCAAAAGCCCCGGCCTGTTCAAGAATTTTTGCATCCTTTATTATTCTTTTTTGTTCCTCTTCCGTTTTTCCCTGAACCTTATACCCCCCAAGGGCATGAACAGACTGGGGGGTTAATCCTACGTGTCCCATAACAGGAATTCCTGCAGAGACGAGCTTTTCAACAATTTTTGCAATTTCTTCACCCCCTTCAACTTTCACGGCGTTACAGCAGGTTTCTTTCATTATTCTCCCTGCATTTTTTAATGCTTCCTCCGGGGACACCTGATAGGAAAGAAAAGGCATATCAACAATAATAAATGTATTTGGAGCTCCTCTCCTTACTGCCCTTCCGTGGTATATCATCTCATCTACAGTTACAGGGAGAGTTGTTTTTAGTCCTGCATCTACCATACCTACAGAATCACCAACCAGAATACAGTCTATTTCAGCTTCCTCGCATATTTTTGCTGACCAGTATTCATAAGTGGATACCATTGTAATTTTTCTTTTTTCCTGTTTTGCCCTCAAAAAATCCAAGATATTTTTCATTTTTTTCCCTTTTAGATGATATTTTTAAAAAAATTACTTCCTTTTAGAAAAAAAGTGTAGTATGCCTTTTATTTGAAAAAGATATAAAGTGTAATATAATAACACTTCTATAAAGATTTCAGGAGGTATTTTATGAAGATACCAGCAAGGCTGGTTGAAAGAATAGTGGATAAAATCGTCAATGATCTTATAGAGAAGCATTATATAGAGGTTTCAAATCCAGAGGATTTTAGAAAAAAGGTACTGGAGATTATAAATAAAGCTATAGAGGAAGAAAAGGAAATAGAAGCTGAAGCTGAAAGACTTGTGGAAAAGCATATGCATATACTTGAAAGTGAGGAGGTAAGATATAGAACAGCTGTTCTTAAAGTAAAGGAAAAATTAGCAGAGGAGAGAAATATACATCTTGACCCAGAGGAAAGAATGAACCAGGTTGCCCACCAGATTAAAAGATATATAGAAACGGAAGATCCAGATGTTATTGAAATATTTGAACATCCAAATAAGATAAGAAGGGTTATCTTTGAGATTTTAAAACAGCTGGTAAAAGAAGAAAAAGAGATAGATAGGGAAGTAAGGGAAAGAATAAAATCCTATTCAAGGAAAATTGTTGAAGGAACTCCTGAATGGAGAGTTCTATACAACAAAATATATGAAGATGCTTTAAAGAGAAGAGGTCTTGCATAAAAGACCCCCCTTTCGGGGGACTTTTAATGTTCTTCTGTTTCGTGGCTTTTATGCATAAAATAGATAGAAAGGGATATTAGAAAGACACCTACAGATAAAAATAGGAGCGTTTTTATATCTTCATAGTGAAACTCTATTGCATACTTAAAAAATGTAACAATTAAAACCATCAAAATAACTTTTGCAAGTTTTTCTTTTAGCTGGTCAAGGGTATGGACAACCAGAATTTTAGATGACCTTTCCTCCTTTTCCATATAATCTATTTTTGAAATAAAAAGTTCGTAAAGACCTAAACCAAATATGAGTAAAACTGTGGCTATAAGATAAACATCAACAGCTGATACTATATGTTTTATTGCATCTTTGTGAAATTCATCAAAGTATTCCTGGGATGAAAACATATGAAGAGAGTGTTTTAGAACAATATAAATGTCATAAGTTCCTATAAGGACAAGGATAAATGCAGCAAGGACACTTGCTACTACTGCAAGAAATATCATAAACCTGCTTTCCCATAAAAGCCTCTCTATAACTTTTTCAATAATCTTAAACAAGATTAATGCCTCCAGACAGTATTTTTTAGATTT
This sequence comes from uncultured Aquificales bacterium, assembly GCA_964536105.1. Classification (GTDB taxonomy): domain Bacteria; phylum Aquificota; class Aquificia; order Aquificales; family Hydrogenothermaceae; genus JAADDV01. The sequence continues at coordinate 3,357 of CAZHWB010000060.1, forward strand.
TAAAGAAATTTTAACTGACTTGGCAAGGAAGGGAAGGGGCAAAAGCCCCTTTACTTACATTGTGAGGTCAAGGATTTTTCCAGCTTTTTCAATATCTTCAGAGGAAGGTTTTCTGCTTCCTGGTGCAACTTCCTTAATAAGGTGGGCAAGGATATAAATAAGCGTTCCTACAATTTCAGGGAGTCTTTTTTCCAGCTCAGCTTCAAGGGGATACTTTAAAGGTGGCATAGATGCTAAAAATGCAAGAACATCCTCAATAGGAACCTCTTCTTCCAGTTTTCTAAATTTTTGCATACTCTCAAGAAAACCTTTTGTTAAAGGCACATCTGATTCCCAGATAACCTCCCTGGCATTGTAGCTTGCATTTCTTTCACCAATGAGAAGTAAGTCGTAAAGTTTCTTTTCTACAATGTCAGTAATCTCTTTAGCCTTGTTTTTGTCAATATCAAGGCTGGCAGCCTTCCTCATTAGAATTTCTAACTTTGCAGCTCCTACTACCGGCATTTTTTAGCCCTCCTTTTCCGTTTTTTCCTGTATACCAAGCAAATTGTACTCCACAAATGAAACTTTAGAAAGCTGTTCTAAACCCCAAACAAAAAATGTAACAGTTGCAGCACCCCAAAAGACACCTTCAATATACTTCCCTATAACAAACTCTCCTAATAAATTAAATTTTGCCATAATTGTAATCAACGTAAGTAATAGGAATATACCATAATATGAGTATCTATAGTAATCCAAATCTTTAAATGCAAGCATTATGAGAGCTTTAAAGGAAAGCTCCTGTAGTTTTTCTTCTACTGTAAAACCTTTTTCCTGAAGTTTTCTCTTTACCCTGTCTTTATATATATCAGTTACTTTTTTTGATGAAATAACTATATCAAGTACATTTGCAATCCAGCCGTATCCAAACAAAAGTTTATTTCCAAGCAGTAGAAAGGATACCAGCCCAAGAATATAAGCAAACTCTACAGAAGTTGCTGTTAAAAATGCTAAAGATATACCGAAAAATATAAGGAAAAGTAGAAAACCAAATGTTAACCAGAATATCCACCAGGCCACTTTTTCAAAATTCATTGTTTATCCTCCTGTTTTTCATTTTTAATTTCTTTTGGAGGTGTTTCCTGGGGTTTTCCGGTATATTCAAATTTGTGGCTAACTGTGTAAACATCATCAGATAAAGGATGAACATAATGGATAGTGGCCATCACTATATCCCCTGCCTTAAGTTCCTGGGAACCCTCTTTTAGTTTTAGAGAAACCGTTGTTATTCCAAGGGGTATTAAAGGAACCTGTGCCGGGATATTTTTCATTTCATATCTCTTTTCTGAGGTCTCCTTTCCTGGCTTAAACACGAAAGATTCTGAGATAACTGTTAAAGGCAGTGTTCCAGGGTTTAAAATGGAGAAAATAACAGAATGGGAACTTTTGTCGTAGGCTGATTTGATAATAATAGGGGATCCAGGTATCTTTCCTACAGCATCAAGGGTTTTGTTGTAGGTTATGTATCCACCTATTCCCCAACCTAAAATTAACGCCAACAAAGATGTTACAAAAAATAAAAAAACTCTGTTCATAACGCATGCCCTCCTTTTTAGTTTTTTATAAGGTTATAGAGAAGGGGGAAATACCCCCTTAAAGGGTTTTATCTTGTCTGTGTGGCTTTTTGTTTTGTCTCTTCTAAAGATTTTTGGAGTTTTTCAAATTTTTCTTTAGAAGAGGTTGATTTTTCCTTAATTGCCTTTTCAAGTTTTTCAATCTGCTCAACAATAGGCTTGATCTCCTCTTCTGTTCTTATATAACCAAGAACTTTGGCCAGTTTTATCTGTCTTTTTGCTTCTTCTAAGAGCTTTATTGCTTTCTCAGGTTCTTTTTCATAGACTTTTGAGGCATCTTCCACAAGAAGGGAAGCTATTGCAACAGGTTTAGGTATAATGGTTGTCTCTATCTCTATAGTAGACAGTGCAACCTGTATTTGACTTATTGCATTTTTTACTTTTCCTTCCTGCAGGAATTTATCAGCAAGTTCTATTGCTTCTTTGTAGAGTTTTATAGGTAGATAGGCTGTTTCTACAACAATTTCATCCCTCAGTGCGTTTAATATAAATCTTGCTTTTATAAAATCATTTTCATTGACAGCTTTTTTTGCCTCATTTGCAAGTTTTTCAGCCTGTTTTAGATCAGTTACACCGCTGATTTCAGTAATAACGGCATCAACAGGAAGTCTGGCCAATTCGTATTTCTTTTCAATTTCCTCCAGTTTTGACTTTAGTTCCTTAAGCTCTTTTTTTGCTTCCTCTATTTTGTTGTGGGTAAGTAGGAAAAGGACTTTATTTCCCTTCTGATATACCTCAACAGCTTCTTTTACTATCTTTTCAAGCTCTTCAGCCTTTACTTTTTCTGTGGAACGTTTACCAGCCCCTTCTATAAGCTGTTGGGCTGTTTCCCCTTTCTTTTCTACAATCTGTGGGGTTTCTTTTTTTGGCTGGGCTTCCTCTTTTGCTACTACAGGAATTGCAAATATTGCTGCAGCTGCAAGAATAGAAATAACTTTTTTCATACTCCTACCTCCTTTGCTAGAATTTTAAAAGAAGGGGAGAAACTCCCCTATTTATCAGAATGCTGTGTTTCCTCCAGGGCCTCCAGTTCTTCTTTTAGAAGAGATTGTGCTTCCTGTTTTGTTACTTCTAAAAGAAGAATACCTGTGTTGTAAAAAATCCTCCTATCCTCTGGAAGGTTTTTAAGAAGGTTCAATGTTTCTTCAATCTGAATTTTTCTTAATTGTTTTTCATCTTTTTCCATTTTTTTCTTCCCCGTTATTTAGATGCTTTACCCTCTTCCTGTCCTAACTCTCTGGTTTTTTGTAGAAGCTCCTCTGTTTTTGCATAAGCTTCAGCTATTGCCTGTTCAAGGGTTCTTCTTAAAGCCTGCAGTGATGCTATTTCTTTTGCTATTTGTGTAAGGGCTTCCTCTGCTGTTAGTTCAGCAGAAATTCCTGATCCAATAGAAACAACAACCCTATCGGGATTTTCAATCTTTGCCTCTATCTGTGCACCTGCACCTATTGGGATAAGGATATTTTTACCTTTTCCAAGGTCTCTAAGGTTGTTAATGGTTTTTATCACTGTTCTGTAGGTTGCTATACTGTCATCTATAACGGCAATTTCAGCTCTAAGGGCTTCAATCTGGGCAATATAGCCTCTAAGTTCTTTGTTAAGTTCCTCCATAGAAACTGTTTTTACCTCCTTTTTTTCTTCCTTTTTAGCCATTTGAATCACCTCCTTTTAAGTTTTTATGAAATTTTTATTTCTACCCATCCTGTTGTCTGCTTTTCTTTAGGAAGATACAGAACATACCGCGGTCTAATATCAACGTTCAGTTCTTTCATAATTTTTTCCCTTACTTCTTTTATCCTCCAGAAAAAGAGGAGGTTTCCTTTAAAGGAAACCTCAGTCCAAAGACCAACCCTTAGAGGAACATCCCACTTTTTCAGGTCATTTATTAAAGGTTCATAAAATAGTTTTGCCAGTGGATGATCTTTCAAAAATGAATGCTCTATTCTGGCTAAAGCTTCAGCATAAGAGTGGGCTGCCGCTTTAAGTTTTTCTATATATGGAGATTTTATAGGGATATCTACAATACCTTTAAAAATTTCTGTTTTAAAACCTTTTACATCTATCCACTCTTTTAAATCAAAAATCTCTATATACTCTTCCCTTATGTCCTTTTCAGGAAGATAAACCCTTTCTGGAATACTGAGATTTTCAAGGACAGGGTACTTTTTCAATACAATATCCCTGATATCATCTGCAACAGTTCTTATATCAAGTTTTTCCTCCAGTAGATATCTTTTTACCCTGTTTTCTATCTCCCTGTCTTTTTTGATATAGTAAAAGATAACAGCTGATGTGATAGCTTCAGTAAATACATTCCTCGGAAGGAAGGGTTTTCCTTCTTCATCACGGGGAAAACCTTTTCTACTAAAAACAACAGGCGTCCAGCATAACATTTCCATCTTCCTGCTCCTATTTGAATGCTGCCAGAAGTTTGTCTGCTTTTTCTGCTATATCAATATCAAACAGGGCTATTGTCGGAAGAAGCCAGGAAACACGGAATCTTGCATCTCCATCTTTATTTTCACCCCAGTAGGAAAGGGCTACTCTACCAAAACCGGCATCCTTTTCTAAATCCTTTGCTCCCCTTAAAAATCTCCTTGCTACATTTGGGAGCTGTTCGTATGGAACAGGTTTACCTTCCTGTCCCCTCTGTTTTACAAGCTCCAGGGCAGTCCCTACATTTCTAAGGGCTTCTATAAGGTTATGGAGCTTATGCTTTTTAAAGTAAGCAAGAAGTATTGATCCAGCTGGTACCCTTAAAATCTCTATATTTTCCTCCCCTTCCCTTAGCTCACCTACAAGGTAAGCACGCCCGTGCATCATCTCTATATGGGCAAATATCTTTTTATTTTTTGGTAGTTCATGGATTATTTCCTCAACCTCGTAATGGATATCTTCCTCTGTATATTTATCCCCTACCTCCCTTTTTCCAGCCTCTGCGGTAAAATACGTTGTCTGACCTCCCTTTTTTCCCAGGAGAAGATCAAAACCCCATCTTTTTAAAGCCTTTAACTTAAATTCCCTTTCTTTCTCCGGCTGTCCAAGGGTTTCAAAAACCAGGGTGTTTATCGCCTGCAGTTCCCTGAGCTGAAGTAAATCCATCTCCTAACTCTCCTTTTAAGTTTTTTTCTATTAAAAAACTATATATTTACAATATATATCTATATAAAAATTTATCAAGTTTTTTTAGCAAAAAATACTAAAGTTATTGATATTAAAAAACTAAGATTTATAAAACCGGGTTTTATTTTTCTACGTTGAACTGGTAGTGGAAACTCTTATATTATTTTTGTTTTAAAAGTCCTGTGGAGAGGTACAGTTGTCAAAAGAGGATAAAAATCTTACCCCTATGCTTGCCCAGTACCATAAAATTAAAGATGAATATCCAGATGCCCTCGTCCTCTACAGGCTTGGGGATTTTTATGAGATGTTTTATGAGGATGCTTTTATCGGGGCAAGGGAATTAAATATAGTTCTTACAAAGAAGAAGGTAGGAAAAAATAAATCTATCCCCATGTGCGGCATTCCCTTTCATTCTGTTGACAGCTATATATCAAGATTGGTTTCAAAGGGGCATAAGGTTGCAATATGTGAACAACTTGAAGAAGCATCCCAGTCAAAGGGTATAGTAAAAAGGGGAGTTATCAGAGTCATAACACCTGGAACATTTTTTGAAAATGAAAAATTAAAATCAGCCCTTGCCTGTATATACCCTGTTGGAAACAGATATGCCGTCTCTTATCTTGATTTATCAACAGGGGATTTTTTTGGGACTGTTTTTAATAAAGAGGATCTTTTTTCCTTTATTGGAAAGTTTCAGCCCAGGGAAATTCTTATTCCCCAGGGGTTTGAAATTCCGGAAATAGAAGAACACTTTAGAAATATATTTTTATCATCCCTCCCTGAAGATTATTTTGATGAAGAAGCTGTAAAGGAGCTTTTAGACTTTTTCCATACAACCCATTTTTCTTCCTTTGGATTTGAAGATAAAGAAAAGATTGTTTTACATCCGCTGGCAGCTGTTTTAAAGTATGCAAAAACAACCCAGAAAGGTTTCCTTCCATTTATAGCAACCCCAAAACCATACAGGGAAGATATCTATGTAAGAATAGACTACTCTTCCCAGAAGCACCTTGAGATTATAAACCCAAATGAGGGGAATATACCCCTTATAAGGGTCATAGACAGAACTTTAACAGGTATGGGAAAAAGAAAACTTAAATTTTTTCTCCTTCATCCATTAAAAAGCAGAAAAGAGATAGAAAAAAGGCAGGAAGCTGTTGAAGAACTTGTTAATAAAGGTGATTTAAGGGAAAAAGTAAGGGAAATTCTTAAGGATATATTTGATGTTGAAAGGCTTATATCCAAAATATCTTCAAATACATTAACCCCAAGGGATCTTGTTGCCCTAAGGGAATCTTTAAAAAAGATTCAGGAAATAAAATCCCTTGAAAAAGAAGTTAATTCAGCTTTTTTAAAAGATGTATTTTCAAAGATAGAAGATTACAGCTGGCTTATAGATAAGCTTGATAGGTATCTGGAAGATAATCCCCCTATCCATCTAAAAGAAGGCGGTTTAATAAAAAAGGGGGTTGATGAAAATTTAGATGAATTAAAGGAGATAAAAGAAAAGGGAAATCAGTGGATAAAAGAATATCAGGAAAAACAGAGGTTAGAAACAGGAATCCAGAGCTTAAAGGTCGGTTTTAACAAAGTAATGGGATACTACATAGAGGTAACAAAACCAAATCTAAAATTTGTTCCTCCCCATTACAGAAGAAGGCAGACCCTTTCAAATGCTGAAAGGTTTATAACAGATGAACTTCAAAGATTTGAGGAAAAGATACTGTCGGCAGATGAAAAGATAAAGGCTCTGGAATACGAAATATTTATGAAAATCAGGGAGGAGGTAGCCCTTTTATCAGGAAGGATAGGCAGTACAGCAAAGCAGGTAGGAATTATTGATACTATTCAATCTTTAGCCCAGATAGCTGTAGAAAAAGGTTGGGTAAAACCTGTTATAACAGAAGATTACGATATACATATAAAAGAAGGATTTCACCCTGTTATTAAAGAGTTTAATGAAGCTTTTGTCCCAAATGATTTACATATGGATAAAGAAAGCTTTTTCCACATCATTACAGGTCCAAATATGGCAGGGAAAAGCACATTTATAAGGCAGTCAGCTATTATTGTTCTCCTTGCCCATACAGGTTCATTTATCCCTGCCCAGGAAGGAAAAATAGGAGTTGTTGATGCTATATATACAAGAATAGGTTCAGGAGATGCCCTTGCAAAAGGGCTGTCCACATTTATGGTTGAAATGCTGGAGATGGCAAATATTGTAAACAATGCAACAGAAAAAAGCTTTATTGTCCTTGATGAAGTTGGAAGGGGAACAAGTACGTATGACGGTCTTTCTATTGCCTGGGCTATATCAGAATATCTATCCCAGGAGGTAGGGGCAAAAACATTATTTGCTACCCATTACCATGAGTTAACAGGCCTTGAAAAAGAAATAAATGGGGTTAAAAACTTCCATATGCATGTAAGTGAGGAAGGGGACAGTATAAGATTTACATACAGGGTACTGGAAGGTTTTACAAATAAAAGTTATGGTATCCATGTGGCAAAACTTGCCGGGATAAAGGAAAAGATAATAAAAAGAGCCTATGAAATACTTCATTACTTTGAAGAAGGAAAGGAAAAAATAGAGGAAGATTTTATAATAAAGCAGGGAAGGCAGGATTATACAGAAGATCAAAGGACCCGGCAGGAGGCTGAGCTGCTTGAAAATCTACCGTTGTTTAAGGAGCTGAAAACCATAGAAGAAAATGACAGGTATAAAGAGATAATAGAGGAGATAGAAAAAATTGATATAGGGACAACAACACCAGTTGATGCTCTACTGTTTTTAAATGAGATTAAGAAAAAGCTAAAAAATATCAGGCAGTGAAAGGAGGTATTATGCACGAGGATATAGAGGTATGCGTATGTCTCAGGATAACATTACAGGAAATTCTTGAAGCTATTGAGAATGGGGCAAACAGCATTGAAGATATACAAAAACAAACAAAAGCCGGAACAGTGTGTAAGCTGTGTATATCCCCTGAGGAAGATGTATATGGAGAAAGGGATATCCATCTAACGGAATTGTTAAAATAGGGAGTAACTACAGGATTACCCCCTTTATTGTATGGATAAAACCGTTGTAGCAAACAATATTTGCTGTTTCTATCTCATTTTCATTTATTTTCGCTTCAACAAAACAGGCATTATCAATAAGAAATTCAAAGTCTTCCCTTATATTACAGGATACATCTATCTTTATTTTTTTTCCTGAGAGGGTTGTCAGCTCTTTTATATCCAGCATCTCCTTTAAAGATATAGCTTCATCTATAAGATGGTTTTCTATTATCTCTTTTGCCTTTTTCTCATCCTTTAAGGCCTCTTCAAGCTGGGAAAGTTTTTCTGGGGAGATATAATCTATTGTATCTTCAACAGGAACAAAAAATGTAACAACCATTTCTGTAAGCTTTTCCGCATATTCAGTATTATTTAAAAGCTGAAAAAACAAAGGAAAAGCTATTCCTTCTTTAAGTCTGTCTATTACGTTTGGAAGATTTTCAGCTGGTGGTTTCCAGTTTTTCATAACGCCCTCCTTTCTTTTTATATATTTAAAGTTAGGAAATACTAACCATTTTTCAATGGGGATAATTCAGGAATGATTTTAAAAAAGTCCCTGGAAAACTATCCTAACTCTTTACTTCTTTTTGTTGCTTCTTCTACGGCGTTTATCACAGTGCTCCTGAAAGCCCCTTTTTCAAGGGCATGAAGTCCGTAAATAGTCGTTCCTGCAGGGGAAGTAACCCTGTCCCTTAAAACCGCCGGATGCTCTCCAGTTTCCTTTAAAAGTTTTGCTGCACCTAAAACCGTCTGGACAGCTAAATTTAAGGCATCATTATAGGAAAGCCCGCCTTTAACACCTCCCTGTGCCAGGGCATCAATGAAGGTAAATACATAAGCAGGTCCGCTTCCAGAAAGACCTGTAACAACATCCATCATATATTCTGGAACCTCAAGGACAAATCCAAGGGATTTAAGAATATCCAGAACTCTTTTCTTTTCTTCTTCAGACAGGGCCTCATCAAATGATACCCCTATGGCTCCTTCCCCAATAAGGGCAGGGGTATTTGGCATAACCCGAACAATTTTTGATTCTGGAGATAACAGTTTTAGTTTCTCTATATTTGTACCAGCTAAAACAGAAATAAGAATTTTCCCCTTTAGATTATCTTTTATCTGATTTAAAACTTCATCGGCATCTTTAGGTTTTACAGACAAAACAACCATATCAGCTAATGAAGAAACTCTGATGCTGCTATCAGTTCCAGCAATGTTATATTTATTAACAAGATAATCTATCCTATCCTTTCTTATATCAGATACTATAATTTCTGAAGGTTTTAATACATTTTTGCTTATGAGACCTTTTATAATGGCCTCTCCCATATTTCCACCGCCGATAATACCTAACTTAAACATACCTTCTCCTTTTTTCCCTGTAGTTTATCTTCTTACCTTCAGAGAGCTTTATTATATCAATTACCCTGTTCACATTATAATCCTGGAGAAAATCAAGCATCTTTAAAAAAACCTTCAGGGTAACCTCTGCATCTGACATAGCCCTGTGCTGTTTCGGGAAAGGGATATTAAAGTGGTATGCAAGATTGGACAGGGATTTACTATCTATATCCGGCATTATTCTTCTTGCAAGGGCATCTGTGCATATATGTGGGTTTTTTATACTTTGCCCGGAGATTTTTCTCAGGTTGTAGTTTAAAAAGGATAGATCAAAATTTACATTGTGTCCTACAATAACAGAGTTTTTTATAAATCTTAAAAAATCAGGTAAAACCTCCTCTATTTTTGGCTGATCTATAACCATTGCATTTGTAATACCGGTAAGTTTTGTTATATGGGAGGGGAGTAAACCAAAATCTGGTTTAACAAGCTGCCAGAATTTATCAATAATGATATTTCCCTGGTATTTTATTGCAGCTATTTCTATTATAGAGTTATTTTCTGGATTAAACCCGGTTGTTTCAAGGTCTATAACTGTAAAAACCGCTTCATCAATGGTTAGTCTGTACATTTTCCTGTCCTTTATTTTCTATTTTTAAAAAGCCCACCAACATTTTAAACATCCACGGATACAGCAGTCCTGTAATTATAGCAGTTAAAACAATAGCTGAAGCATCTTCCTCACCTAAAATATTAGTCTCCAGCCCCAGGGTTGCAATAGCAGCAAGAAGGGTTAACGGCATAGCAAGGGACAGGGATGAAAGTAAAACCTCCTTCCAGGAAAAGTTTGCAAATAATAAAAATATTGAAGCTCCACCCCTAACAAGAAGAATGATAACAGAAAAGATGAAAGCCTTTAGAACGATATGGGGCTGGAGGAGTTGAAAGATATCAAATCTAAGTCCAACCTCTATAAAAAATATAGGAATTAAAAATCCATACCCAAAGGCGCTAAGTTTCTCCATTACCTCTTCCCTTTCTTTAAAAATAAGGGCAAACAGCATTCCCCCAAAGAAAGCACCGATGATAGGTTCAAGATCAAATAAACTGGCAAGGGCAACAAATATAAACATATTTGCTAAATTTGCCCTTACCCCTGTTTCTGAAGCATCTCCAGTTGTTAGAAAATGCTTTAAAAGGTGGGGATTCCACCATATATATAGATGGAAAAATTTAAGGGCTATATAGGCTATAGTGAAAAATGTTGCTATACCTGCAAAATGTATGAAAGCTTCCACAGAAAAACCAAACTTAAAATAAAGAAACATAACCGTTATAACAAGTAAACTTGCGATCTCCCCGAGACTGCCTAATATGAGAATAGACTGGGAAAAAGGGGTTTTTATGAGCCCTGTATCCCTCAGGATAGAATATAGAAGGCCTATAGCCGTCGCAAGATAAATAAGGGCGTAGACTACAGGCTGGTTAAAGTAAAAAACTATTAAAAAAGACAAAGCTAAAATTGAAAGTATAGACAGTATATAAAACAGAAGGACTTTTTTTGATGTAGATTTAAACCTTTCAAAGTTTATCTCAAGTCCTGCAAGATACATAAGAATGATAAATCCAAGCTCCCCTAAAAATTTAACTATTGGGGTATGCTCAACAAATTCTTTAAAAAAAATACCTAAGAAAAGTCCATAAACCATTTCCCCAACGGAAGAGGGTAAATTTAGACGTTTACTTATAAAAGGAATAACAAAGGCACCTAAAGATATAACAAAAAGCAAAATCGCTTCTATTTTACCCATAAAACTCCTCAATACCTAAAGGAATAACCAGGGACGAGCAGTTTAATTTCTTTACAATAAGGAAAGGAACATGGGGTTCAAAAAAGGAGATCTTTTGACTTTTATCGTAGCTGGTAATGAATAATGTTTTTTCTGTTCCTCCACACACGTACTTTACAGTCTCTTTTACCGGATTTCCTTCAAGCAGAATGTAAGATATTTTTTTCTTGTATATCTGCTCATAATCTTTTATTATCTCCTCCCTTTCATGGAGGGCATTCTCTTCATTTATACCCCTTAGTTCTTTAGGGAGGGTTACATAAACAACCTCGTAAGGGATTTTCATAAGCCTTGATATCTCAATTCCAACAGATAAAACAAAGGCAGGGTCAGGATTGTTTAATGATATAACAAGCCTTTTGTATGGAAATCTACCTGATGAGACAAGGAAAGGCTTTTCAGCAAGCTCAAAAATCCTCTTTAACCTACAGCTGAAGAAAGGAAATATAGATTTTTGAATAGGATAAACATAAAGCCCTATATTTTCTTTTTTAGAAAAAATCTCTTCAGGTTTATCAATAGGCTCTTTTACTTCAAAGTTCTCTGTTAAAAGCTTTACATCTTCCTGGTTTATTTTCTCTCCCACAGGATAAATAAAAATCTTGTGGGCCTGGGTATTCTTTTTTATAAAAACAGCCTCTTCTAAAGAACCTTTTAAATAAGAGATATAAGGGACTGCTATATTTGAACCAAACTGCTGGGGAAACTGGGGAACGCCTTTTGTAAAAAGCTCAACCAGGTTTTGAAGAACCTTAGGGTCCCCCACAATAATGATTTTGTCCCCTACTTTTACCTTTTCATCCCCTGTAGGTATGATAAGCTTTCCGTCTCTATATATAGCAGCAATCCTCCATCTGGTAGCTTTAAGGTATTTTAGTTTCCTGTCAACAAGGTGGGACCTTGCAAGGATGCTGATCTCTATAATCTCTCCGCTTCCCTGCCCTATATTTATAGCAATGGAGTAGTTTTTTTCAATTTTTGTTAAAAGGATTTTTGTTATAAGATCTGTAGGTTTTAAAATTTCCGGCTGATACTTTTCAAAATCATTTTCCCTTTCTTCATAAAACAGGAGAACAAATATCTTTGCCTGAATATTTAAAACGTCCTTTGCAACCCTGCATGTTTCCAAAGAAACATCAGGATCCCTTACAGTTATAACTATATACTTAATATTTTCAAATGAGGTTTCTTCATTTTTTTTTATTTTTTTCCACGTCAGCAGACTGCTTGCATCTCCAACAACAAACTGGATATTTTCCTGGGGATACTCCTCTTTAAGGGAGGAGATTAATTTTTCATCTATATCAATACATATAACCCTCCACTTGTCCTTAACAGCCCTCAGGATACTTTCCCCAAATATATTTGCCCCTACTATAACAATTGTCCTGTCGGATACAGCCATAAAAATTAAACCTCTTAATAAAGAAATAAAAAATAAGGATTTTATAGTAAAATAGAGTTTTGAGAACATTATATCAAATTAAATAGGAGGGAATATGAAACCAAGAGTAGCTCTTTTACAAACCCCAGACCAGAGGGGATTTATACCTGTCATTATGGAGGGGCTTGAGAAAGCTTTTTCAGCTAAAAATTTTGAAGCAAAAATTATTGAGCTAAATCCTGACAATGTCCAGAAAGTAGTAGAGGAGCTAAATGAATTTAAACCCCTTTTCATGTTTGATATAAATCTTGATGGGGTTATTTTTGGCGAGCAGGATGGAAAGAAAGTTCCCCTTGCTGAAATGGTTGGAAATGTCCATATATCCTGGTTTTTAGAAGACCCAATGCTCCACTACACAAAAATAAAAGAAGTGGCAAATTCAAACCAGTTTCTATATCTGACAGTAGATATAGATCATATGCAGTGGCTCAGTGCCGAATTTAGAAAAAATGCCTCCTTTGTCACACCTGGTGTAAATCCAACAGCATATCCCCCTGCAAATGTAAAAAAGGAGTTTGATGTTGCTTTTATAGGACCTGTTGTAGATCCAACAATAATAGAAAATTCCTGGAAACAGAGATTTGACGAAGCCCTTTATGTTTATGCTGTAGAGCTTGGAAGACTTTTATACAGAAATCCAGATATGCCTATAAGAATTGCAGCTAACTATTTAGGTTCCCAGTTTAATGAGGAGTTTCAAAAGGCTATTCTTAAGTTTAAGCAGGAAAGGGATGAAGAATACTACAGGTATCTTATAGATGTAGGCCTTTATGCTATGCACCTTAGAAGATGGAATATTATAGACAGCATAGAGGAGTTTGAAGTAAACATCCTTGGACCTGTTCAGGGTGAGTTTAAAGACAACGTTGTTATATACGACAACATAGTAAATGAGAAGGACATTATCTCCTTCCTTTCCAAAACAAAAATATCCCTCATAAGCCAGCCTCCGTTTATCCCTTCCGGAACAAGTTTCACAGTGTTTAATAGTGTTGCAAGTGGAGCCTTAACAATGGTTGAGGAGCGCTTCTCAACAAGAACATTCTTTACCCCTGATAGGGAAATTGTGTTTTATCATCCTATGGATACTGTAGAGATAGAAGGAAAACTTGCTTATTTCATTGAGGAAAATCCTAAAGAGATGGAAGCTATAGCAAAAGCAGGAAGGGACAGGGTATTTAAAGAACATACCCTTTACATGAGGGGAGAGTTTATAGCCTCTTTAATGGAAGACATACTTAAAGCTGCTGAAGGAGCTCAGGATAAGCAGGAAAAAGCAGAAGCCACAGCCAACCAGGAAGAAAGCCATCAAGAAGAAAAATCTGAATAAAGCCCCTTGACATAGGGGCTTTTCCCCTAATCTTATATTGAAAAATCCTTTAATCTTCAGGAGGAGCCAGACATGTCTGTACTTGTAGAGTTTTCCATGTTTCCTACAGATAAAGGGGAAAGTGTAAGTGCCTACGTAAGCAGAATTATAAAAATGATAGATGAATCAGGTATTCCTTATAAACTAACCCCAATGGGTACTGTTTTTGAAACAGAAAGCATGGAAGAAGCCCTTGAAGTGTTAAGTAAAGCTTATAAACAGCTTGAAAAAGACTGTAATAGAGTTTATGCTGTTGCAAAATTTGATATAAGAAAAGGAAAATCAAACAGACTTGTTCAGAAAATCCAATCTGTAGAAAAGAAACTCGGGAGAGAAGTTAATAAATGATATTAAAAGGATTACGCCTGAAAAATTTCCTTATCCATGATGATACCGAAGTAGAATTTTCCCAAAAGGGAATAACAGTTTTCATTGGTGAAAATGGAGCCGGTAAAAGCTCTATACTTGAAGGCCTAACATTTGCCCTGTTTGGAAAAAGTGATAAAGGAAGTCATGCAAATTTAGTAAAATGGGGAAGAAAACAGGCCCAGGTTATACTGGACTTCCAGAAAGGAAATAATATATACAGAATAGAAAGAACGATAACAACAAGGGGAAACAGAGCTTCATCTTCAGGAGTTGTTTACTTAAAGAAAGGAAATAGATTTGTCCCTTACTACCAGAAGAATATAACAAGGGAAATACCAAAGTTAACTGGAATAACCTACAAGATATTTTCATCCTCTATTTTAGTAAAACAGGGGGATATAGAAGGTCTTTTAAAGTTAACCCCACAGGTAAGGGGAAAAGTCCTGGAAGAAATACTTGATATGACCTTATATCAGCTTTTATCAGAAAAAGCCGGAGAAAAAAGAAAAACCCTTCAAACAAAGATAGAAGCCCTTGAAACGTCACTTAAAGATATAGAAACCTTAAAAGAAAGGAAAAATATACTTGAAGATGAGATAACCAAAATAAAAAAAGAAAAAAAGACCTTAGAGGAAAAACTAAAGGAAAAAAAGAAGGAAGAAGAAAATCTACAGAAGAAAATAGAAGAGCTTTTAAAGGAAAAAGCACAGCTGGAAAGTAAAAAAAATCAGATAGAGATATTAAAAGAACAGCTAAAACATATTGAAGAGGAAATCCAGAAAGGTGAAGAACAGCTAAAAGAAATACAGGAAAAGGAAAGGGAGCTTCCTGCTTTAGAAGAAAATGTAAAAAAAATGAAGGAGCTGGAAGATATACTGAAAAAGTTTTCCAGACTTGAATCCCTTGAGGAAAAATACTCATTTATAAAAGAGAAACTTACAGACCTTGAAGAAAAACAGGAAGTATTCAACAGGTACAAAGATATATATACAAAGTACACCCAGTTTGAAAGCAGATACACAAAGCTGATAGATAAAATAAACGAAATAGCAAACATATCAGGGCAGCTGGAGAGTATAAAAAATCAGATAGAAAGCCTGAAAAAAGAAAGAAAGTCCCTTCAAGAAAAGGCTTTAAAAACAGCAAAAGAACTTCAAAAATTCAAAAAGATCTATAAAACCCTTGAACTGAACCCGGTTATCATAGATGAGTTTATAAGAAACAACAAAGAAGCTGTAGAATTTCTTACAAAAAGGAAAGAAGAACTTTTAAAGAAACTAA
>CAZHWB010000061.1:0-15278 GCA_964536105.1 uncultured Aquificales bacterium
TGTATGTTGTAGAGAGGGAAAGGGGAAGTCTTGCTGTTATTGAGGATGGGAAACTGGTAGGGGAGATAAAAGACCTTGGAAACCTGAACCACGCCATAGTCAAGACAGATGGGGACTACAGCTACTGTATAGCAAGAAACGGTTATTTTTCAAAGATAGACAACAAAAAAGATAAAATTATAAAAAAAATAAAACCAGGAAACAGTGGAATAGGTTTTACATTTATAGGTGATTATATTGCTATAGCCCATTATGATCCCAAAAAAGTAACAGTTCTTAAAAAAAATTTAGATATTTACAAAACAGTGGAAACGGACTCAAGAAACGTAGGAATAAAGCCCTACTATCCTTACCTTGTCTTTGCCCTTATGGATAAAGATCAGGTATGGGTACTTAATGCAGAAAAAGGCTTTTCTGTAGAGAAAAAAATAAATGTTGGAAAAATGCCTTTTGATGCCCTTATAAACAAAAACAGATATATTGTTGGATTTTTTAAAGAAAAAGGGGTTGGAATTGTTGATCTGAAAACCTTTTCCTATAAAAAGGTTTCATTTAAAACCCCTGAAAAAGAGGAGGTAGTTTTTAAAATTCCCCATTTTGGAATGTGGGGGGTTGTTGGAGATAAAGCCCTTATTCCTGCTGTAGGGGAAAAAACAGCCTATGTAGTTGATATAAACAAAATGGAGGTAATAAAAAGGGTTCCTTTAGCAGGACTACCTGTATTTATATCTGTGTCCCCCAAAAAAGATATAGCAGTTGTAAACTACAGCGGAGATAAGGACAACCTCATATCAGTGATAGATTTAAAAAAATTTGAAGTTGTAAGAACCTTTCCAGCTGGAAAAAGGGTTATGCATGTAAGATTTTCAAAAAACGGCCAGAAGCTTTACGTATCTTCGTACTTTGATAACAGCTTAAAGATATTTAATACACAAAACTGGAATATTGAAAAGGAGATAACCATTCCCAACCCTTCAGGGATTTTTATCGTCAGATAAAGGATTTATAGTAAGATATTTTTATTGGACATAAAGTTTTGGAGGGTTAGGTGAAAATTATAAATATTGGTATTGTTGGATATGGTGTTGTTGGGAATGGTGTAGCCCAGATTTTAGAAGAAAAAAAGGAGCTATTAAAGAAAAAAGCCGGAATTGAAATACATCTAAAAAAAGTTTTTACAAGGAACTGGAATAAAGATTTCCAGTATCCACTACCTGAGGAAAAAAAAGCCTTTTCCCTGGATGAGATCTTAGATGATAGGGAGATAGATATCATTGTGGAGTTAACCGGGGGGATAGACTTTCCCTTTAAGCTTATAACACAGGCTATTGAAAAGGGTAAACATATAGTAACCGCAAACAAGGCTCTTCTTGCTGAAAAAGGAAAGCCTGTTTTTTCCCTTGCTGAAGAAAAAGGCATAAGAATTGGCTATGAAGCAGCTGTTGCAGGTGGTATTCCAATTATAAGGGCTTTAAGGGAAGGTCTGGTTGCAAATGATATAAAAAAGATTTACGGCATTTTAAATGGAACAACAAATTACATCCTTACAAAAATGTACAAAGAGGGATTGGATTTTGAAACTGTTTTGAAAGAAGCCCAGGAACTTGGTTACGCTGAAGCAGATCCAACTTTAGACATAAATGGAACAGACGCTGCCCACAAAATTGCTATTCTGGCTTCCCTTTCTTATGGTGGTTTTATAGATTTTACCCAGGTTTATATAGAAGGCATAGAAAACATAGACAGCCTTGATATAGACCTTGGGAAAGAGTTAGGTTATACCTTAAAGCTGCTTGCTATAGCTAAAGGTCATAATGGGGAGGTTGAAGTCAGGGTTCATCCTACATTTTTACCTGAGGATAACCCCCTTGCAAAGGTTGATGGGGTTTTTAATGCTGTTATGGTTGAAGGTGATGCTGTAGGTGAAAGTATGTTTTACGGTAAGGGGGCTGGAAGTCTTCCTACTGCAAGTGCTGTTGTTAGTGATATTGTTGATATAGCAAAAAGTATAGCTTTGGGTGTTGGAAGGGAGATAGAAATCACGTCTATGAATTGGGAACATAAAGATCTGACTTTAACAAAAGTTAAAGATTTTTATACAAGATACTACATTAGATTTACTGTTCCGGATATTACTGGTGTTCTGGCTAAAATTTCTGCTGTGTTTGCAAAATACAATATAAGTATAGCTGCTGTTATTCAAAAGGAAAAAGTGGTTAGCCTTGCAAAGGAAAAGAAGGAAAAAATAGTACCCCTCGTAATCCTTACACATACAGCATCAGAAAATAACATACAGGAAGCGATAAAAGAAATTGAAAATCAGGGAATAACAGTTGAAAAAACAGTTATTATCAGAGTAGAGGATGAAGAACATTAAAAATGCGTATAAAGGCTTTTGAGGAAAGAAAAAAAACTATAGGCTTATTTCTGGCTCCTGTACTTGCAGCGTTTATATATATAACCCCTATGGAGCTTTCAAAGGAGGCCCATATTGTTTTTTCAATAATGGGTTTTTGTCTTGTTTTCTGGTTAACTGAAGTTATTCCCCTTTCTATGACGGCATTTTTAGGTGTAAGCGCTGCTGTTGTTTTTGGTATTGTTAGTGTAAAAGAGGCATTTTTAAGTCTTGGGCATCCTGTTATATTACTTTTTTTAGGGAGCTTTCTTATAGCCCAGGCTATGACAAAACACGGATTGGATAAAAGATTTGCCCTTAATCTCCTTTCTAAGGATTTTTTTCTTAAAAGTCCTATAAGGCTTATTATAGGTTTTTCTATTATCTCCTTTCTCCTTTCTATGTGGGTAAGTAATACAGCAACTACAGCAATGCTTCTTCCCCTTGTTCTTGGAATTATACATATGTTTAAAAAAAATAGAATAAAAGATATAGAAGGATTTGAGATTTTCGCACTTTTATCTGTAGCTTATGCTGCTTCAATAGGCGGTGCTTCTACACTGATAGGAACCCCTACAAATCTAATTGGGGCAGGTTTTCTGAAAAATGAAGGGTACGATATAGATTTTTTAAAATGGTTTTTACTTGCTTTCCCTATAACATTTACCAGTTATGTAGCTCTGATGTTTTATATTAAATTTCATATAAGAAATTTCTCATTTGATATAAAAAAAATTAAAGAGCTTATAAAGGAGGAAAAAAGAAAACTTCCCAGGGTTTCAAGGGGAGAAAGGAATACCTTATTTGTTTTCTTCCTTGCTGCATTCTTATGGATATTACCAGGTCTTGCTAATCTTTTAGGAAATCAAGAACTTTACAGATTTTTAAAGGCTCATATACCTGAAGCAATTGTTGCTGTTCTTGCTGCAGTTCTTCTATTTTTACTGCCTGTTAATAAGCATGAAGGAACTTTAACCTCTGCAGATTTAAAAGAGCTTGATTGGGATACAATTCTTCTTTTTGGTGGAGGTATAGCTTTAGGAAAGCTTATTATAAAAACAGGTCTGGCTGCATATATTGGCAAAAAGATTTCTGCTTTAATATCCCCTGAAATGATTGTGATTTTCATTTTTATTCTTATATTTTCAATGATTTTCCTGACAGAGGTAAGCTCAAATACAGCTACAGTAATAACATTCGCCCCTATTCTTATAGGGGTGTTAAAAGAGCTCCATGTGGATTTATTTTACCCTATATTTGGTGTTATAATAGCTGCTAGCTTTGCTTTTATGCTTCCTATAGCAACTCCTCCTAATGCTATTATTTACGGTAGTAAGCTTGTTCCTATAAATAAAATGGCCAAAGTTGGCTTTTTTATGAACCTTATTGGTTCGGTTATAATAACTACTTTCATACTAATCTATATGAGGTGAGGTGAGTATATGGAAACAAAATGGGAATTTTCTGCTGGCGGTGTTGTTTACAGAAGAAATGATGAAGGAAAACTTGAAATTCTCCTCATTAGAGTTAAAAACAGATGGAGTTTCCCAAAAGGGAATATTGAAAAAGGTGAACCGAAAGATCAGGCAGCTTTAAGGGAAGTTAAGGAAGAAACAGGGGTGGATGCGGAAATTATTGAGTATCTAGGTGAGGTTGATTACTGGTACAGTATGGGATTAACCAGAATACATAAATTTGTTTATTACTATTTAATGAAGTATGCAGGTGGGGATATTGTTCCCCAAAAAGAGGAGATTGATGAAGCCAAATTCATCCCTTTTGAAGAGGTTGAAAACCTCCTTACATACCCAACAGATAAAGAGATATTTGAAAGGGCAAAAAAGGTTTTGAAAAAAATAGGTGAAATTGAATGATCCATGGGCTTTTACAATTAGCCTCCTTACGTATAAAAAATTTAGATAGAGATAAAGCTTTAAAAAAAGGGGAAGCTATAGCTTCCCTTCTTAGATTGATAAAATACAGAAAAGATGTTGTTTTTAAGAACCTTGATATAGCTTTTCCTGAAAAATCATATCCCTGGAAAGAAGAAGTATACAAATCCACAATATCAAACATAGGAAGGAATATTGTTGAATTTCTCCGTATGCCCTATTATTACCAGTCTAAAGAGATTAAAAGAATATTCTCCATTGAGGAAGGAAAGGATCTCCTTGACAAATACAGGGAGCAGGGAGCTGTCTTAGTAACAGCCCACTTAGGAAACTGGGAAATAGCTGGAAGTGGGTTAACAGCCTACTCCTATCCTATAACAGCCCTTGCCTACAGACAGAAAAATGAAAAGATTAATGCTGTTATTGAAAGTATAAGAAAAGAAAGTGGGATGGAAATTATATACCACGACCAGAATTTAAAAACATTTTTGAAAGCTCTAAATCAGGGAAGATATATAGCTTTCCTGGTTGACCAGAATGCATTAAGACATAGGGGGGTGTTTGTTGATTTTTTTGGTTTAAAAGCTTCAACAGTAACCTTTCCTGCTAAACTTGCTGTTAAATATAATAAGCCCATCCTTTTTTCATACTGTATATACAGTGAAAATGAGAAAAAATATAAAGCTTATATAAAAGAGATACATTACAAAAAGTCAGGGAATTTTGAAGAAGACATAAAAAGATTAACCCAGTCTTACACAAAATACATAGAAGAAGCTGTAAAAAGATACCCAGGTCAGTATTTATGGACCCATAAAAGATGGAAAACAAGACCTGAAGGTGAAAAGGAGTTTTACTGAATACTTCTAAGATGTTTAATTTTTTCCCTTAAAATATCAAGACTTTCCATATAAAATAAAATCCTTGCTCCTACAAGAATAAAACCAAAACTAATGTAAAGCCACGCTAAAAATGCAAATATTCCACTTAAAGAACCGTATATGGGATTTGCCTTTGAGGCAAAAGAAACATAATAATTAAATGCAGATTTAAGGAAAAACAGAAAAACAGATATTAGAGCTGTTATCCAGAATATATTTTTTAAGTTTATCACCCTTAGGGGTGTTAGGAACCTGTAGATAAGAAATATAATTATAAAGTAGGTGGTAAACTGGATCATATTTGTTATATTTACAAAAAACATAACAATATCGTGAAGTCCCACTTTTGATAGGTACTCAAAAAATAATTTCCACACCGTTGTATGCATAAAACCTTCAACTACAAAAGATAAAACTACCCCAAGGATATATATAAAAATTAAAGCTACAGTAAATATAGGTATCCCAAGTATATAAACTAAAGCTGTTTTTTGAATTCCAACATCTCTTCCTTCAAAAACATGTACAAGGGCTGTATGTATAGAAGAAAATATACCTGTTGCAAAATAAAAGGAAACAATAACCCCAAGAAAACCAAAAACTGCCCTTTTTTTGGAAAGGGATACCAGAAAATTAACAAATGTTTTTGTTATAGAAGGAAATAGTCTGTTTAAAACATCAATAATAATATCCATTTTTATATCTGCAATATATGAAAGGATAACCGTTAAAACAAATAAAAGGGGAAAGAAAGACATAAGTATAAAATAGGATATAGATGCTGAATGGTAGCCGTATCCTTTTGTTATATAGTCAAGGACAGATCTATAAAAAGAGGCAAAAAAATTGTAAAAAAAACCCCTTTCAGGGTTAAGTTTTAAAAATCTGTAAGGAGAAAGCTTCCTTAAAATATTCAAACTTATCTTTTGATAGCTTCCTCAAGTTTTTCTATCTTTTCTTCTATTTCTGCAAGGAGTTTTTCTTTTTCTTCTAAGGTGAGTTCCTCTCCCTTACTGATAAGATTTTTAACCTTTGATACCACTTCATTAATAGTTGTTTGTACTTTTTCTTTTACCTCTAGCTCCCTTATCATTGACTGGATCTCATTTAACTTTTTGAGTATTTCTTCTCTTCTCTGGGTGGCAACATACGCAGCACCAGCTCCGACGGCTATACCTGCAAGTAATGTTATTAACTTTCTCATCTTTCTGCCCTCCTTTATTTTATTACTTCTTCTAACTTCCTGATTTTTTCTTCTACTTTATTTAATAATATTTCTTTTTCTTTATCTGTCACCTCTTCTACTTCGTCTGTGAACTTTTTTAGTGAAGAAACTACTTCTGTAGCATTTTTTCTTATCTTTTCTTTAACTTCTAAATTTTTGATCTGTTTTTCAAGGGCAGAAAGTTTTTCTAAAATCTGCTTTTTATTTCTGTAAAAAATGTAAGCACTTACCAGACCTGTAATCAGGCCTATTATGAACCCGAGAGCGCCCTTTCTCATAAAACCTCCTCCCTAAAAATATTTAACTTTTTTTTCTTCTAAATAACTTTACAAATCCCAGTAAAGATGTATTGTACTCCAGGTTTTCTACTATTCTGTGAACCTTCGGGGATAAAGCCTGATAATCAACATTAAGTCTGTACAGTATCTGGGCAAGAACCTTCAAAATTCCTAAAAGGGCAATTCCTACACCAATCATTCCAACGGTGATGATAACCATACAAATAGCTATAATTCCAAGGAAAAATGTTTGAGCCTCCATAGCTCTTACCTCACAGTTATTTTATAAAAACAGTTTCTATTTCAGGTGCTTTAAGCATTGTATTACTCACTGTACATCCTCTTTTTCCTATAACCAGAACCCTTTCAATCTGTTCTGGGGATAAGTCAGATTCAAAAGATACCTCTATTCTTATATACTCATACCTGTTTTCCTTTTCATGCTTTCTTCCTACCACATTTATCTGCAGATTTTTTATTTCATAACCTTTATGGTTTACATAAGCTTCAACTGTAAGACCAAAACAATAGCCGATAGACACAAGCATTAAGTCAACAGCCCTCATCCCTGTAGCTGTGAGATCACATTTATTTCCATTTACCTCTCCTATAAAATGTCCGTTTTCCTCTAATGTAACAACAGCAACTTTTTCCATTAATACCTCCTTATTTTTTTATATTGGGAATATTTATTATTGGTGTCATCTGTTGGTCATAAGGTATAAGTATAACTGTATTATTATCTCCCTGGGCGTAGGCCTTTATGTTTTCTATAAACTTCCACTGGAGATACTCTTTTGTTAAGGAGCCGGCTATTATTTTATTTGCATCTGCTATCCCTTTAGCCTCTACCCTTTTCCTTTCTGCCTCTAGTTTTTCTTTTTCTACAATAAACTTCATTTTTTGCATTTCTTCATAAGCTCTTCTTTTCTGTTCTATCGCCTCAACAACCCTTTTTGGAAGTTTTATATCCCTTATAAGAATTTCATCTAAAAGAATATACCTTTTTTCCAGTTCTTTAGATACCCTTTCCATAAGTTTTTTTTGTATAAGTTCCCTTTCCTGGTAAACCTGTGAGCTGTCCAGTGTCGCTATGACATCTCTTACAGCAGCTCTTATAACAGGCTTTATTATTTTGTTTTCATAATCTGTCCCATATTCAACAAATATCTCTGCTGCTTTATCTGGCATAATTTTGTATAAAACTGTTAGTTCTGTGTTTATTGTGAGTCCATCCCGGGATAGGGAATTTATTGAATTTGCCCCTCTAAGATCGTAAGATTGGGTCCTGACAGACATCTCAACAATATCCTGAATAGCTGGGATTATTATATGAAGTCCTGGTTTTAACTCATCTAAATCTGCTTTTCCAAGGGTTAATTTTACCCCAACATAACCACTGGGAATAATTTTAAAAGATGTAACAGCCAGAAAAAGAGCCACACCCCCTAAAAAAATTAAAAATGGAATAAGGGCTTTTATTTTGCTTACTTTTTCCTTTGGAAATTGGGGGAATTTATCATCCATAGGTTCTCCTACTCATCTAAAAATATTATTTCTTTCGTTGCCATGTTTTTGTTGAAGAAAAGATTTATTTTTTCTTCCTTTCCTCTTGAGTTTTTATATATAATTTCAAAAAATCCGTTATTTATGTATATACTGAGTATCTCTTTTACATCAAATTTTTTACTTAAAATTTTTTTTGCTTCATCTTTTGTTATTTGGTGGCAGGAAGCACAATCCCCTATACAGCCCTGAACCTGCGGCTCAACAGGGACTAACGGTGAAGGCTGACCGTGGGAAGGAAAGGAAAAAGAATAGGAAGCAAAAATAAGGCTTCCTGCTACAACAGGTATATATCTCAATTTATCTCTCCTTATTTTCTGAATCGTATATTTCAACAATATTTCCATTTTCATCAATTTTTCCAAAGGGTTTTTCGTAGGAGGAATAGTAGTAAGGGGTGTATGCCCTAAATTCTGCTGCACAGGTATCAACTACTTTGTATGATGAGGGCATTCTTTTTTCCCTTATCTTATCTTCTGTAGTTTTTAAAAGTCTTGCAAGTTCTTTATCTGAAAATCCCCACTGTTTAGCTTTCTCAAGTTCTTCATCAGTAATCGTTGCAAGGGTTTTTGTAGATAGTTCCTTCTCAAAATCTATAATCTCTTTTATCTGGTGCAAGAACCATTTGTCTATGTGGGAAAGGTTGTATACATCTTCCACAGAATAACCTCTCCTGAAAGCCTCCGCTATGTACCATACCCTGTCTGAATTTGGTGTAATTATTTTTTGTTTTATTGTTTCTTCATCTTCCTTTTCAAGTCCTATGTAGAAGCCGTATCTTCCAAGTTCAAGGCTTCGTAGAGCCTTTTGGAAGCTCTCTTTAAATGTTCTTCCGATAGCCATAACTTCACCGACAGATTTCATCATTGTTGTAAGAGTTGGGTCAGCCTCTGGAAATTTGGCAAAATCAAATCTGGGTATTTTTGTAACAACATAATCAATTGTTGGTTCAAAAGATGCTGGAGTTTCTTTTGTTATGTCATTTGGTAATTCATCTAACGTATATCCAACAGCAAGTTTTGCTGCTATTTTAGCTATAGGGAAACCTGTTGCCTTTGAAGCAAGGGCAGAAGAACGGGAAACCCTTGGGTTCATCTCTATTACATAAAACTGTCCTGTTTCTGGGTTTTGGGAGAACTGTACATTTGATCCACCAGTTTCAACACCTATCTCCCTGATAACAGCTATAGTGTAATCCCTTAAAATCTGATACTCTTTGTCTGTTAAGGTCATTGCCGGTGCAATGGTTATACTGTCCCCTGTATGAACCCCCATAGGATCAAGATTTTCTATAGAACAGATAATAACGCAGTTATCATTTTTATCCCTCATTACTTCCATTTCAAATTCTTTCCACCCAAGAACAGACTCCTCCAGTAGAACTTCATGTACAGGGGATGCCTCTAAACCAGCCTTTACCTTTGGAAGAAACTCATCCCTGTTATAAGCAATTGATCCCCCTGTTCCTCCTAAAGTAAATGAAGGTCTTATAATAACAGGGAATCCTATCCAGTCTATAACCTCTTCAGCTTCTGCAAGGGATTTTACCACAGCGCTTTTAGGCATCTGAAGACCTATCTTTTCCATTGCCTCTTTAAAAAGTTCCCTGTCCTCTGCCTTTTTTATAGCCTCATAATTCGCCCCTATCATTTTCACACCGTATTTGTCTAAAATACCCTTTTCATACAGATCAACAGCCAGATTCAGGGCTGTCTGTCCTCCAAGTGTTGGTAAAAGGGCGTCAGGTCTTTCTTTTTCTATAATTTTTTCAATGACAGGGGTAAGAAGGGGTTCTATATATGTTTTGTCTGCTATTTCCGGATCTGTCATTATTGTAGCTGGATTGGAATTAACAAGAATTACCTCATAACCTTCCTCTTTCAGAGCTTTTACACCCTGGGTACCTGAATAATCAAACTCTGCAGCCTGTCCTATGATAATAGGACCTGAGCCTATAAGAAGAATTCTATGGATATCTGTCCTTTTCGGCATAAATCTACCCCATTGGAAAATTTTAAATATATATTTTAACCTACAGGACTTTTCAATGCTCAGGGTGAAGTATGCATACTAATAACCTTTAAAGAGAAATCTTTTAAGGAAAATAGAAGCAGGGATTAAAATAAGAAAAATTAAGTTTGATAAGGAGGATGCTACTGAATAGGAAACAAAAAAGGTACATCCTCCACCTCCTCCAGATACAGGAACAAAGTAAGCCCTACATATTTTATTACTGTCAAGATTTATAGTACATGTCAGCATTTTTCCACAAATTGAGCAGCTTCCTTCCCAGTGGTCAAATATATATCCTGAATAAGCTCTTGCTGTAAGACTTACAAATGAATAAGATGAAGGAATATCTGCCCTGCATACAGTTCCGCAATTTATAAAAGATGGAGAAGAATAAACTGTTCCTTCTCCCTCTATTATAACTTCAACTGTATAAGCATCAGGACTGCTTCCATATTCATACATTCCTATATCTACAGAAGAACCGTATACCCTTCTGTTTCCATCTCTATCTTTATCTGGTAAATGGGGTGCCGATGTTTTTCCGCTGTTTATACATATAGAATCTGCATTCAGATGTAGGTCTGCAGGGTAGGAAACAAATCCTGGTGAAGTATCTGTTACATTTTCTGAATATACAACTAAAGAAGCCCTTTCTATATCAAAGCATGTTGAGGGAAAGCCCAAATCAAAATCACAGCTTCCAAAATTGTTCCTGACTTCTACATCACATCCTGTTAAATTAGCGTCGTTATCATTGTTTATATATAGGTCCTGTCCGTAACCGGTTGAGTAGTTTCCCCAGAAAATATTGTTGTAGATGTTAACTGTTGGGGAATCATTATCTGCATATATGCATAAACCTCCGTAATTTGATGAGGAAATGTTCCCTAAAATATCATTGTTTGTGAATGTTACATTACCATTTACAGTTTCTACTAAAAATCCACCGCATAAATTTCCCCTATTTTGGAGAATTAATGAGTTTACGGCGTACATTTCACCATTTTTTGTAAAAATATTCCCTCCACCTCCATTTCCTGTGGAGGTATTTAAACTTAAGGTTATATTTTCCAGTGCAGTGGTTCCATTTATATTTTTAATATAGACTGCTCCTTTTCTTGATACGTTGTTAAGAAAGGAGCTGTATTTTATTGAAATATCTCCATTCTGGGAATATATGAAAACAGTTCCATCTTTTGTAGGAGTGTTGTTATTTTCAAAAATAACATTTTCCAGTATTAACCCTGATCTGTTTAGATAAACCTCCAACGCCCTTTCTGCTGTTGCACCTTCAAAACGTATATTTTTTAAATAAACATCACCCCTTACATCTATCAGGCAGTTATCCCCAGACAACAGGCAAAGATCTATCTTGAGTATCTTTTCTGAAGAAGTAGATCTTAACACTGTGATGGGATTTCCTGATATATCCGTTTCACCTAACAGGGTAATGGAAAAATTTTCAGGGACTGCTTCATCATTATCATATCTCAAAGGGGTATCTATACTGTAAATTCCCCTTTTAAGACAAAGTACATCATCCCTTCCGTTTGTTTTTGCAGTATCTAAAGCTGTCTGTATCTGGCATGGATTAGTTACAGAACATTCAGATCCTGAACCATCAGGGGAAACATATAAATTGCAAATAAAGGCATATGCAAAAAGAGGTATCAAAACCCCCAGGAGGATAAACATAACAAAAACCCCCTTTTTTATAAAAACTAAATACTTAGAAGAAAAAAGGGAAGGATTATCTCTCCTGTCTTTCCTTCCCTCTAAATAAAAGCTTCATAGGGGCTTTTTCAAATCCAAGGAGGTGTCTGAGGTTATTTTCAAGAAATCTTACATAACTTTCCTTAAAACCTTCCGGATAATTTACAAAAAGTAAAAACGCAGGGGGCTTTCCTTCTAACTGGGTTCCGTAGTAGATTTTAAGAGGTTTACCCTGGTATGAAGGAGGTTGTCTTAGTTTTTGTATCTGCTGCAGAGCTCTATTTAGCTGGCCGGTTCCAACCCTTTTCCAGGCCTGATTATAAACATCAACAATCTCCTTTAAAAGCTGCTTTATTCCTTTTCTGTTTTTTGCTGATGTTAAAACAATTGGAGCATAAGGAATAAAGTACAACCTCTCCCTGACCTGGTTTTTAACTTTGTTTATAACTTCAGATTTTGGTGGAAGGGTGTCTATTTTGTTTATAACAATAACAGCCGGTTTTGTGTATTTTTGAATAAGATGTGCTATTTTTGTGTCCTGTTCTGTAGCCCCTTGCTGGGCATCAATAACATGAACAATAACATCAGCTTTTTTAATAGCATCAAGGGTTCTGCCTACACTGAAAAATTCCAACCCATAATCAACTTTGGATTTTTTTCTTAAACCAGCTGTATCTAAAAACAGGAATTTTTGACCGTTCCACTGGAATAGGGTATCTACAACGTCCCTTGTAGTCCCTGCAATATCTGACACTACAGCCCTTTCTTCACCTAAAATAGCATTTAAAAGGGAAGATTTTCCGGCATTTGGTTTTCCAACAATTGCAACCTTTATAACATCCTCTTTTTCTTTTTTACTGTCTTTTAACTCTTCTTTTGAGGCTTCTATTTCATAATCAGGAATATCCTCTACCACTGCGTCTAAAAGGTCTGCTGTTCCATGTTTTTGTATTGCGGATACTGGAAATACTTTGTCAAATCCAAGCTCAAAAAATTCATATATATCTGCTTCCTTCTGGGGATTATCTATCTTATTTACAGCAACGTAAACAGGCTTTTCTGTTTTGTGGAGTATCTGGGCAATATCTTTATCTGCTGGGGTTAATCCCTGTTTCCCATCTACAACAAGAATAAAAGCATCAGACAGGTCAAGTTCCTTTTCTATCTGTTTTCTTATATACGGGGCAAATGTATCCTCATCACCTTCTATGTACCCACCGGTATCAACAAGTTCAAAGGGTACACCTTTCCATTCAGCTGTTGAAACAATCCTGTCCCTTGTAACTCCGGGTATATCTTCAACGATGGCCTTTCTTTTCCCTATAATTCTGTTAAATATGGAAGACTTTCCAACATTAGGTCTTCCAACTATGGCAACTCTGTACATTTACAATCTCCTTTTATTTGAAATTTTTGTATTTTTATATAAAATGAATAGCTATAAACAAAACAAATAAAGGGTTACTAAAATGTTAAAAAAAGCTACATTAACGGGGGTTATTTCAGCTTTATTTATATTTTCCTTTAATTCATTCTCAAATACAACTGAAGGTGTAGAATTTAAGCCGGAAAAGAAAGTTTTCAAGAAGGGGGAAGAAATCTGTTTCACACTAGAAAATAAATCAGGAAGAGATATCTATCTTCCATCTTCAGCTCCATGGGCTGTTTTCGGAGACAACGATATGAACAAAGTTATATACTCCCCTATAGCTACCCAGAGGATAGAAAAACTGGAGCCTTATCAATCAAAAAAATGGTGTTGGGATCAAAAAACATTTGATAATGACGAGGTAACATCAGGGGATTACAAAATAAGAATAACAGTATTTAAAAACGGCAAAAGGTTGTTCTTAAACTCTGGTATTAAAATAGAACCGGAGTACACAGCTAAAAAAGAAACCCACGAAGAGAAATAGTAATCTGTTGAAAGGGCAGTTTTTACTAAATACTATAGCTTTTTCTTCTGCTACATTAATAAGCAGAATTTTAGGTTATCTAAGGGATGCAACAGTAGCTTATATTTTTGGGGCAAATCCTTTAACAGATGCTTTTTTTGTTGCATGGAGACTTCCAAACACTCTAAGACAACTGATAGGAGAAGGAAGTTTTAATGCTGCCTTTATTCCTATATACACCCAGGAGGAAAAAGAGTCTGGGGAAAGTGCAAAAAATTATGCTTCCTCACTTTTCACCTATTATACCCTTGTTCTGTCTGTAATAACTGTTTTTGTTGTTTTATTTGCTGATATATTCGTAAAAATTTTGGCCCCAGGTTTTATAGAAAAAGGTAATTTCCAGGAAACTGTTAATCTTGTAAAGGTTGTTTTTCCGTATCTTGTGCTTGTAGGATGGGTCTCATTTTTCATGGCTTTGTTAAATACAAAAGATAGATTTTTTATCCCTGCCGTTACCCCTGCTTTATTAAACCTGTCATTTATATTTTCAGCTTTTCTTTTATCAGACAAGTTTGGTATTTATGCACTGGCTTATGGAGCATTGGCAGGAGGAATTTTACAGGTTCTTATCCAGTTTCCCCTTTTAAAAAAAGAAAATCTTCTTTTAAAACCATCTTTGAAACCCCACCCAAAGATTAAAGAAACTTTAAAAAGACTTATTCCTGCCTTTGCATCTTTTGGGGTAAGTCAGTTTGCCTTTGTAATAGACACAGTTATAGCATCTTTCCTTGTTGGAGGGGCTATATCTTACCTTTATTATGGAAATAGAATTTTCCTTCTACCTATGGGGCTTTTCGCTATTGGCCTTGGAAATGCCCTTTTAGTATCCCTTTCAAAGCATTTTTCAAACAGAAATATGGAAAGTTTTGATCATGATGTTAATATGGGAATAAAACTTTCTTTCTTTATATCTATTCCAGCTGTAGTTGGAATGCTGGTTTTAGGAATAGAAATAATAGATGTGCTTCTTTTAAGGGGAGCCTTTACTAAAGAAGATGCCCTTTTAACGTATTATGCCCTTGCAGGATACTCCCTTGGACTTACAGGTTATGCTTTAACAAGACCATTTAAAAGTGCATTTTTTGCAATTGGAGATACAAAAACCCCATTATATTCAACTATATTTGTTATATTTCAATCTTTATAAACAAACAAATCTTCTCAAATCTTATAATCAAAAGTTCAATTTACTTTTAATCAATTATCTATTTTCTTTTGAATTTCTTCATCTAAACTTATAAATTGTTTATTTTTAAAAATTTCTTTTAAATCTAGCTTATTTTCAGCATCAAATTCTTCCAAATTTTGAGCTTCTGAAACATTAAGTCATTCTATATAAGTTCTTCTTAAATAAGAAACA
>CAZHWB010000062.1:0-12370 GCA_964536105.1 uncultured Aquificales bacterium
TCGCCCCTAAAAAGGAAAACATTTTACTTGACCTGCTAGAAGGAAAAGATATAGGAAGCTTTATATATCCAGAGGAAAAGAAAAAATCCCAGAAGAAAAGCTGGCTTTTAACATTATCAGCACCAAAGGGAAAAATAATAGTTGATGAAGGTGCTGAAAAAGCATTAAGGGAAGGAAAAAGCCTGCTTCCTGCGGGAATAAAAGATATAGAGGGGATTTTTTCAAAGAAAGATGTTGTTGCCATTGAAAATGCAGAAGGAAGGATAATTGGCAAGGGAATTGCGAATTATTCCTATAGAGACCTAAAAAAAATAAAAGGACTCCATTCAAAAGATGTTGAAAAGGTTCTTGGGAAAAAATTTACAGAGGTTATCCACAGGGATAATTTAGTGATATTTTAAGGGGGAGATTATGTTTTACCTGTCTAAATTTGTATCAAGCTGGATTTTACCTCCTGGAATAATAATAGTATTCCTTATTATTACTGCTTTTTTTCTTATAAGGAGAAGGGTTAGGAAGGGACTTTTTCTGACAGTTTATGTGGCAATAATTGTCTATCTTCTTTCAATAGAACCTGTAAAGAACTTCCTTTTAAAACCATTGGAAACAGAGTTTCCTTTTCCAGAGAACATAAAGGAACTTAACTGCGATGCTATTGTTATTCTTGGGGGTGGTATTGTAAGGGGAAGTCCAGACTACGGTGGTAAAGCATCTCCCTCAGATACAACACTAAAAAGGCTTTTTATGGGATATAGACTGTGGAAGGAAATTAAAAAACCTGTGATTGTTTCAGGGGGACTTGTTTACTATAAAAATGGGGAAACTGAAGCAGATGTGATGAAGAAAACCCTGGTTGATATGGGTATTCCATCTAAAAATATATTTATAGAAGGGGGAAGTAGGAACACATACGAAAATGTTTTAGGAATAAAGGAATTTTTGGAAGAAAATGAGCTTAATCTTGTATGTCTTGTAACATCTGCATTTCATATGCCCCGTTCTGTTTATGTATTCCAGTCTTTTTATATACCTGTAGAACCTGTTCCTACAGATTACCGTATAGACAAAAGGCCTTTAGGCTGGTACTCGTTCATACCAAGATTTAACTTTTTCTACGAATCTTCCATAGCTATAAAGGAATATATAGGTATTTTTTATTACACATTTAGATACGGCATATAAAAGGCGGGCTGGGAAGCCCGAAAATCTTAGGGGGAGGGGGATGCTTGAGAGCTATTACTAATATAAGGATTTTTCTTTATTTATGAATGATTTATATCATAACAGAGTTTTACACCTATCACTTCCATTCCTGTAAATATTCTTTACAGATCAGTTGATAAGATGGCGTAAAAATGTCTCGTAAAAGAGGTTTGAAACTGCATGAAAAATAACCGGTGCAAGGATAGAACCTGTGTATATGTATAGGTATCCAAATATTAAAGAAGGGAAAAAAACTGTTATTTTAAAAAGGCTTCCATAAAAAATAACATGGGCCAAAGTAAACACCAAAGATACGATAACATTTTTTATATGGTTATTTTTTATCTCCAGCGCCTTGAAAAGATAACCCCTGAAAAAAACTTCCTCAGCAAAGGCAAATAAAAATGTGTTTAAAGTAAATAAAAATGTTATTTCCTTCGGGTTTATAAAGGGTATAAGGGGAATGGAAAAAAGAAAACCTACAGCGGTACCTTTTTTTATATTTTTTAATCCAACGGCTTTTGGTGGATAAAAAAACAATGGGGATAAAAGGACAGCAACTACAATATTAGAAAAAAAAGGAAAAATTCTGCTTAATATTAAAGCTGTAAAAAGGAAAAAAATCATTACATAAACTGATATATGTCTCTTTTCCATAATACCCTCAAAACAAAAAAGCCCCCATATGGGGGCTTTGGAAAGGAGAAATATAGGGATGGCTTTTTAGAATCCCATATCTCCCATTCCTTCCATACCAGCAGCAGGATTTTTCTCCTCTTTTTCTGGAATTTCAGCTACCAGTGCTTCAGCTGTTAGCATTGTTCCTGCAACTGAAGCAGCATTCTGGATAGCTGTTCTTACAACTTTAGTTGGGTCTATAATTCCTGCTTCTATCATATCTACATACTCACCTGTTGCAGCGTTGAAACCGTAGTTAACATTATCACTTGCTTTAACCTTTTCAA
Organism: uncultured Aquificales bacterium; assembly: GCA_964536105.1. Classification (GTDB taxonomy): domain Bacteria; phylum Aquificota; class Aquificia; order Aquificales; family Hydrogenothermaceae; genus JAADDV01. Next base: position 2,169 of record CAZHWB010000062.1, read on the forward strand.
TAACTACAGAACCTTCAAAACCTGCATTGTTTGCGATCTGTTTTAATGGAACCTGGCAAGCTTTCTTGATTATGTCAATTCCCCATTTTTTATCTGGATTTTCTTCTTTAATATCACATAGGGCTTTAGAAGCTCTAAGCAGTGCAACACCACCACCAGGAACGATACCTTCTTCTACAGCAGCTTTTGTTGCATGGACTGCATCATCAACCCTGTCTTTTTTCTCTTTAAGTTCTGCTTCTGTTGCAGCTCCTACTTTTATGATAGCTACACCACCGGCAAGTTTAGCAAGTCTTTCCTGTAGTTTTTCCTTGTCATATTCAGATGTTGTTGTTTCTATCTGTTTTTTAATCTGTTCTATTCTTGCTTTTATTTCCTCTGGATTTCCTTTTCCACCGATAATAGTTGTGTTGTCCTTATCTACCACTACCTTGTCAGCCTGTCCAAGCATATCAAGGTCAACATTCTCAAGCTTAATTCCAAGGTCCTCTGTTATAGCCTGTCCACCTGTTAGGATGGCAATATCTTGAAGCATAGCTTTTCTTCTTTCTCCAAATCCTGGAGCTTTTACAGCAACTACTTTGAGAACCCCTTTGATGTTGTTTACTACTAATGTAGCAAGTGCTTCTCCCTCAACATCTTCAGCGATAATGAGGAGTGGTCTGTTTGTTTGAACAACCTTATCAAGAACCGGGAGAAGTTCTCTTATGTTGTTTATTTTCTTTTCATATATGAGAATAAATGGATTTTCAAGAACAGCTTCCATTTTCTCTGGGTTTGTTACGAAGTATGGAGATAGGTATCCCCTGTCAAACTGCATACCTTCAACAACTTCAAGGGTTGTTTCAGATGTTTTAGATTCCTCAACTGTAATAACCCCGTCTTTTCCTACTTTTTCCATTGCATCAGCAATGATTTTTCCAATTTCAGGGTCGTTATTTGCTGAAATTGTTGCTACCTGCTCTATTTCTGTTCTTCCGCTAACCTCTTTAGACATTTTCTTTAGTTCTTCTACTACAACTTTAACAGCTTCGTCTATTCCTCTTTTTACATATACAGGATTTGCACCTGAAGCAATTGCTTTAAGACCTTCTGTGTATATTGCCTGTGTGAGAATTGTTGCTGTTGTTGTTCCATCACCTGCTACATCAGCAGTTTTTGAAGCAACCTCTTTTACAAGTTGAGCTGCCATATTTTCTAATGGATCTGTAAGTTCTATCTCTTTAGCAACAGATACACCGTCTTTTGTTACATTTGGAGAACCCCATTTTTTCTCTAGGATAACTTCCCTTCCCCTTGGTCCAAGGGTAACTTTTACAGCGTTTGCTAATTTATCAACACCAGCCTTAAGTTTTGCTCTAGCCTCTTCTCCGTAAATAATCATTTTTCCTGCCATTTATGTCACCTCCTTTTATTTTTTTTGTTTAGCTGATAACAGCAAGGATATCTTCTTCTCTAAGGATAATCACGTCTTCGCCGTCTAAAACAAACTCATTTCCAGCATATTTACTGTAAACAACTCTATCACCAACCTTTACTTTTAAAGGAACAACCTGACCGTTTTCTAAAAGTCTTCCTTCACCTACAGCTATAACTTCACCTTCTGATGGTTTTTCTTTTGCTGTATCTGGAATGATGATTCCTGAAGGGGTTTTTTCTTCCTTTTCTTCAATAGGTTTTACAACAACCCTGTCGTAGAGAGGTTTGATTGCCATCCTCTATACCTCCTTTATCTGCTTTTTTGTATATCTGTAAACATTATATTCCTGATTTTGAAAAAATGCAATAGCTTTACATATAAAATATGACTATTACAGACTAAGATTTACAGGTTATAAAATTTGTATCTTTTTGTAGAAGAAGATTATAAAATGTATGTATGAAGGGAAAAGTAGTACTTCTGGGAACTTCATCTGCAGTACCTACTAAGGAAAGGAACAACAGTAGTATTTTTCTTAAGTACAAAGGGGAAGCTTTTTTATTTGACTGTGGGGAAGGAACCCAGCGGCAGATAATAAAAGCTGATTTGAATATGTACAGGATAAACCATATTTTTATATCCCACCTTCACAGCGATCATGTTTTAGGTTTACCTGGACTTATCCAGACAATTGATTTTTTAGGGGAAAAGGAAAAGATAAATGTCCACAGTGTCGTAGGAATAAAAGAAAAAGGGGAATGTCTTTTAAAAGGATCTATATACCAGCCTGAAATGGAGACCGTATTTCATGAGTATGAACATTCAGATGAGCCTTTTAAGATAGTTGAAACAGATGATTATACTGTAAAGGGTATATCTTTGAACCATACTGTTGAGTGTTTTGGTTTTTCCTTTGAAGAAAAGGAAAAGGTGGTTTTTGATAAAAGAAAGATAGCTGAACTTTCTTTATCAAAGGAAGATTTTGTTTCTTTCAGAGAAAAAGGTTTTACAGAAAGAAATGGGAAAAAGATATACCTACAGGAGGTTTCCAGAAAACAAAAGGGCTTTAAATTTACATACATACCTGATACCTACAAAACAGAAAACATATTAAAAATCTCAAAGGAAAGTGATATTCTTGTTATTGAGTGTACCTATCTAGATGAGGAAGAAAAAGCAAGAAAATACAAACATTTAACCCTTGAATACATTCTAGAGATACATCCCCTTTTAAAGTGTAAAAAAATCATTCTTACCCATTTTAGCAGAAGATACAGCAGTATGGATGTTTTTAAAAGAAAAATAAAGGAAAAGGGAATTGAAAATATATTTATAGGAAAAGATTTTATGGGGTTTGAGTTTTAAAAGCCCCCTTAAGGGAGCTTTTACATTCCTATTATGTTATAACCGGCATCTACGTATAGTATCTCCCCTGTTATTCCTGATGCAAGGTCTGAACACAGGAATAAGGCTGCATTTCCTACCTCATCAATTGTAACGGTTCTTTTTAGGGGAGCTCTTTCAGCAGCAATTCTCTGGATTTCAGAAAACTGGGATATACCTGAGGCTGCAAGGGTTTTAATAGGACCTGCAGATATTGCGTTTACCCTGATATTTTTTAGTTCACCTAAATCCCTTGCAAGGTATTTCACAGAAGCTTCAAGGGCAGCCTTGGCAACCCCCATAACATTGTAGTTGTATACAACCTTTTCTGCTCCATAGTAAGTAAGGGTAAGAAGGTTTCCACCTTCATTAAATAAGTCTATAAACTCCCTTGCTATAGCTGTAAATGAGTAAACACTTATATTCATTGCCTCTAAAAATGAATTTCTATCTACCTTGTAGTAGTAATCCTTTAAAAACTCTTTATTTGCGTAAGCTATAGAATGAACAATAATATCAATACTTCCCCATTTTTCCTTCACAGTCTGTGCAAGATTTTTTATATCTTCATCACTGGAGACGTCGCATTTAACAACAAAATCAGAACCAAATTCTTCAGCTATTGGTCTTACCCTTTTTTCTATTTTTTCATTTAGGAAATTAAAGCCTAAAAGGGCTCCTTCTTTATGAAAAGCCTTCGCAATTCCGTAAGCTATGCTTTTATTGTTTGCTACCCCTAAAATAAGGGCTTTCTTTCCCTCTAATAATCCCATTTATCTCTCCTTAATCATTCATTGTTGCTTTTTCATTCTCATTGTAGATAGCTTCCCAGCCTGCAGGGGTTTTAAAAACTCTTATACACTTTATTTTTCTGTTTTCATCAAGCTCAAACCAGTGTCTTGCCCCTGCAGGGACGACAATCAGATCCCCAGGACCTACGTGAACTTCAGCAATTCTTCCTTCTATCTTTATAGGGAAGATACCGCTTCCATCAACTACAAATCTAACCTCGTCATCTATGTGGTGATGTTCCCTTTTGAACTTTTCCATTAATTGTTCAAGGTTAGGGGTTTTTTCAGATAAAACAACTATATCCTCTGTAACATAACCTTTTTCTTTTTTTAGTTTTTCTAGTTCTTCTTTGTATGCGTCAATTATAGCCTGCTGTTGCTCCTCTGTAAGTTCGTAATTTTCCCTTAGCTCCTCAGGAAGTCTATCAACTCCCCATCTTTCATAGGTAACCCCGTATTTTTCCAAAAACTCTTTTACAGCCTCTACACCTTCTATTGTTTCTCCTGTATCCCTGAAAACAATTTTTGGCATTTTACACCTCCAGATAAGACAGTCAGATAAATTCATTGTAAATCAATAAGAAATATCAAGGCAACTTACAGAAAAATCACAAAAGTTAAAAAATATCCTTTTTCCCTTTAAATATAATCATATCCTTCATGTATTCAAACATAAATTCAAAGGCCTCTATATGTCTTTTAGCTTCAAATTCATTTTTTCCCCAGGCATATATACCGTGGTTTCTTATTAATAAACCTGGAACTTCTGGATTTATAGCTTTCCCTGCCTCCTGGGCAAGTTTGTCCAGATCAAACCAGTTTTCTATAATTGGCACCTTTATGAAAGCATCCTCCTTCCATATATCAAGGGCTTTTATCATCTCCATATCTTTCAAGGGGACGTACCCTTCTTCAAAAAATACCTGGGATACAAAGTTATTGTTGACTGTATGTATATGGATTACACATCTGGCGTCTGTTTTCTGGTAAATCTGTGAATGGATTTTTGTTTCTGCAGATGGTTTTAACCTGGTTTTTTCAATAGGTTTTGCATCTTTATCCACAAATATAACATCCTCATGGGTTACTGTTCCTTTGTCTTTACCACTGCTTGTTATTGCAAAATACAGGGGATCATCGTGGAGTTTATAGGACAGGTTTCCACTTGTAGCAGGAAACCACCCTCTATTGTAAAACTTTACTTTTATATCATTGAGGATATTTACAGCCTTTTGTTTTTCTTCCTGATAAAGTCTGTACGGCATTTTAGGACTCCTTACATATTTGTCAGGAATATTTTACCATCTAAAAAAACCGCCGGTACCTCTTCCATCTTCTTTTTGGCATGGATAATGTATGTTAAAATCCATATCAAAAATAGTTATAGGACTATGAATATTGAACATAAAAAAGTATATAGGGAGAGCATTAGATCTTTACCTGGAAGAATTACAAAAAAGTGAATACGCCTGGGATTTTATTGAAAATCACGGAATTTCATTTAAGGATCTAAGAAGAAAAAAATTAAATATCCTCGTAGCTGTGTATGAAGGAAGGTTCCCTTTTTTTAAACTAAGGGAAATAGGTAGGTACTTTTATAGTATAGGTGTGTCTTATTCAGAGTTTTTTAATGGTCTTGATAAAATCAAGTGCTATCTAAACAGAGAACTTCTCAGGGAAAGGATACTTGATTATCATCTTTATCTGAAGATAGTAGATTTTTTTGATAAAGCAAAAGATTTTTCAGCCCTTGGATATTTAGATGGGTATATTGGGCATGATATTCAGATTTTAAAACTTCTGTATGAAAAGGAAGAGGATACATTCATAGCTAAAAACTTTATAAAAAATCATATTTTGTGGCTTATATCTATCCTTGAAACCTTAGAAGGACAGAAAAGAAATGAAAGTATTGATCTAAAACATGAAAACTGCAGATTTTCTTTCTTTTTAAAAGAACCAAATGTTAAGAGGTTTTTAACTGAAAAGGAGATAAGTATAATTGACCACCTCCACAGGCTAGTCCACACAAATGCACAGGAAGTTTTTTTTCATTTAGAAAAAAAAGAGTATTCAAAGCTGTTGCATAGTTATATTTCTTTAATAAGAAATTCCCTTGCCCTGTTAAATCTACTTGCTGTTGTTGTAATGCAGAAGAATATTATTGAGATAAAGATTGATCCGTTAACAGGGCTCTTAAACAGAAGGGCGATGGATGAGATACTTGAGCATAATCTCAGGATTTCAGTAATAGCTGAAGAACCGTTTACAATAGCTATGGCTGATATTGATGATTTTAAAAAGGTAAATGACAAATTTGGTCATCTTGTAGGGGACTGTGTTTTAAAGCATGTGGCAAAAAGGATAAAAGAAAACCTAAGAAAGTCTGATTTTGTTTTCAGGTACGGAGGGGAAGAATTTCTTATTCTTCTTCCTTCCACAAAAAAAAGTGATGCTGTAAATGTTTTGGAAAAAATAAGAAAGGATATAGAAAACTTTCCTATAAAATGTGATAAGCATACTGTAAAAATAACCGTAAGTATTGGTGTGTCCAGTGTTGTTCCTGATGAAAATACAAATTTACTGGATATTATAAAAGATGCAGATATAAAATTGTATGAAGCTAAGAAAACAGGAAAAAATAAAGTTGTTTATTAGGAGCTTATAATGGAGGAAAAAGAACTCTACGGAACGTTAACTTTGTATGGAGATCCAGAGGAAGATGTTGTTGATGAACTGAGGCTGGCTATCCACGATGCCCAGGGGAATCTGGTCTTTGCAACATACTGGGAAACATCTGTTATGGAAAAGGAAGAAATTATAAAGTCTATAAATGTTTTATGTCAGCAGTACCAGATAAAAGAACTGCATACAATAGAGGATATTTTGGAACCTGAGTTTAAAGTTGTAGATGGAAAGACAATGAGGGTGTTCAGGACAAAAATATTTAACAAATAAAAATTTTGCTGTTAAAATGCTAAAAAAAACAGGAGGGTAGCCATGAAAAAGCTGTTAGGTGTTGTTTTAGCCTTTGGGACATTCACCTTTTCATCTTTTGCTGTCACAAAAGATGAAGCTGTTAAGAAAATAAAAGAGTACATTTCAGGTATGAAAGCTGTTTCCCAGGAAATAACAGTTTGTGAAAATGATAAGTACTACATTGGGGAGATTTATACTAAAGGATATGAAGGGTTTGATGTATTGAGGAAGATATACGTAGATAAGAAAACTGGAGACCTTTTACCTTCCTTTGCAGATTATTCTGACTACTGCTATATGTACAGATAATGGAAAGAAAAATAGCTGTTTTAACAAGTGGTGGAGATGCTCCTGGATTAAATGCAGCTATAAGGGCTGTCGTAAGGGCAGCCCACTATTACGGCTTTTCTGTAGTTGGTGTTAGAAGGGGATATAAAGGTCTTATTGAAAAAGATTTTTGTGTTTTAAATCCAAGGGATGTTGGTCTTATTATAAATAAGGGGGGTACTGTTCTTCTTTCTTCCAGAGAACCCCGTTTTAAGGAATTTTCATACAGAAAAAAGGCTGTAGAAAATCTAAAAAACAGTGGTATTGAAGCTCTGTTTGTTATTGGTGGAAATGGTTCTTTTCAGGGGGCAAACCTCCTTGTAAAAGAGTTTAATTTTCCTGTGATAGGTATTCCTAAAACCATAGATAATGATACTTACGGAACAGACTATACTATAGGATTTGATACTGCTGTCAATAATGCTGTTGATGCCATTGATAAAATAAGAGATACATCTATGTCCCATGAAAGGGTATTTGTTGTTGAGGTTATGGGAAGGGACAGCGGGTTTATCGCTTTGGAAGCTGGAATAGCTTCAGGTGCCGATGTTATTCTTATTCCAGAGTATCCTTTTCCTATGCATGTAATTGTTGATACGGTGGTAAAATCAAGGGAAAGGGGAAAAAGATTTTCTATTATTGTGGTTGCTGAAGGGGTAGCTTCAGCAAAAGAGATTGCAGAGATCCTTGAGGAAAAGCTAAAGCCTTATGATTTTGGTGGAGTGAGATACTCTGTTCTTGGCTATATCCAGAGGGGTGGTTCCCCTACAGCTTTTGACAGAAATATGGCTTCAAGATTTGGAGTTTTTGCCGTAGAAGAGTATTCAAAAGGAAATAAAAATTTTATGGTTTCTTATGAAAATGGGAAGATTTTATCTAAACCGCTTGATATTTCATTTGGAAAAATAAAAAAACCTGACTTGAAAGAGTTTGAAACTGGAAATATCTTAAGCCTGTAATAAATGGTTAAGGAGCATCTATGAAGATAACAGATGTTAAACTTTATCCCTTTGATACAAGCAGTATAGGAGGTAGAGTCAGGGCTGTTGCTGATGTTGTTGTTGATGATATGTTTGTGATAAAAGGTGTTAAGCTTGTTGAGTCTAAACATGGCGGTTTGTTTGTATCTTTTCCAAAAAAAGCAACATCAAAGGGAGAATTTGTAGATATAATTCAGCCTTTAGACAGCAGTTTTACAGAAATGGTCAGAAGGGCTGTAGTTGATAAGTATAAAGAGGTTATGGGAATACCTGCTACAAAGTAATAAACCCTATTTCATCAAGTTTTTCTAATGCATTATAATCCGTCAGATCAAGCCTTAGGGGGGTAATTGAGACAAAACCATTTTTTACTGCTGTATAATCACTCCCTGGTTCACATTCTTCTTCTAAAGTTTCTTCTCCACCTATCCACCAGTAAACTTCTTTAGAGGGGGATATATATTTTTTTATTTCTTCCTTATATGCTCCCCTTCCCTGTTTGGTTAGCATAAATCCTTTTATTTTTTCCACTGGAATATTTGGAACAGTGATGTTTAGAAATGTTTTTTCTGGAAGTCCTTTTGAAAGGACCTTTTTTATTATTTTTAATCCGATGTGGGCTATATCTTCGTAGTTTGGGTTCCTTGAAGATGCCGGTGAAATAGCTACAGACGGAATTCCTAAAAGGGTACCTTCCCTTGCTGCTCCCACTGTGCCAGAGTAAAAAATATCATTTCCTAAATTTGGTCCGGTATTAATTCCTGAAACTAAAATATCTGGTTTTTTACCTTCAAGAATGACGTGATACCCAAGATGTACGCAATCTGCAGGTGTTCCATCTACTATGTAGTAGAAGTTTTCATATTTATCTAACTGCACAATTTTTAAAGGTCTTGTAAATGTTAATGAGTGGCTTGAGCCAGACATATTTCTGTCTGGGGTAACTGTTGTAACATCAAAACCGTTTTGTATCAAAACTTTTCTCATGGTAAGCACACCTTCAGAATGGTAGCCGTCATCATTTACAAGAAGAACTTTGTATTTATCCATACCTTTTTCCTTTAGTTGTTTTCAATTTTAGCCCTAGAGATTATAATCTATTACATTTAAATTTGTGGAGGTTTCTAAGAATAATTGTTAAGAAGGGCCAAAGTAAAGGATGCAAAGGCTATTTTTCAGATACTGCAGGAATATGCTATAAAAGGAGTTCTTCTTCCAAGGAGCTTAAACAGCATCTATGAGAATATAAGGGATTTTTTTGTGTACGAGGATAACGGAAAAATTGTAGGGATAGGTTCTCTACATGTTTACTGGGAAGATCTTGCAGAGATAAAATCCCTTGCTGTTGTGGAAGATTTCCAGCACAAGGGAATAGGCAGACAGATAGTAAAAAAATGTATAGAAGATGCAAAGGAGCTTGGGGTAAAAAAGATATTTGCTTTAACCTACGTACCAGGATTTTTCCAAAAACTTGGATTTAAGATAGCAGATAAATCAGATTTTCCTCAGAAAGTCTGGACTGAATGTATTCACTGTGTAAAGTTCAATGACTGTAAAGAAGTTCCTGTTTCTTTAGTTATTGAGGAAGGAGAGGATAATGGGTAAGACAGTTTTCCTGTGCAGACATGGGGAAAGTGAATACAACGCTAAAAGGATAATACAGGGACATATAGATACAGATCTGACACCTAAAGGTATCGTTCAGGCAAGACTTGCTGGAGAAGAGTTAAGAAAGTATCCAATTGAAAAGATATACACATCTGATTTAAGAAGGGCATATAGGACAGCCTACGTTATAGGGGATACCCTTGGTATAGAACCTGTTATTGATAAAAGGTTAAGGGAAATGCACTTTGGGCAGTGGGAAGGTCTTACCTATGAGCATATATACCAGAATCATGTAGAAGATTTCCATAACTGGCTTAAAAATCCTGTTGCCTGCCCGCTACCTTCACAGGAAGATATTAAAGAATTTGAAGCAAGGATAAAGGATTTTTTAGAAGATATACTATCTTCTGAGGAAGAAAATATACTGGTAGTTGCCCATGGAGGCTCAATACAGGGAATAATATGTATAGCCTGTGGTTTAGGATTAGAGCATCTGTGGGGTTTAAAACACACAAATACAGGAATATCCTGTATAAAACTACACCACAATAAACCAGCTGAGATTGTTTTTCTAAACTACAACGCCCATTTAGAAAGCCTTGAGGCTGATAATCCTGTCCTTTAACTACTTTGCTCCAAATTCATCACAGGCGTCAAATACATATTTCATATATGCCACACATGGACCACCTCCCATTAGTGTAGCTACCATGG
>CAZHWB010000063.1:0-37440 GCA_964536105.1 uncultured Aquificales bacterium
TAGAGTGCCTATAAGGAATTGAAACATGTATACTTTCTGGTCACTGTTAAGACTTATTCCTTTTGGTTTTTAGAGTGCCTATAAGGAATTGAAACTCTAAATTCATCTTAAAAGACTCAGCATTATTAAATTGTTTTTAGAGTGCCTATGAGGAATTGGGACTATAAAATGGAAATCTGTTTTTAAAGTGCTTAACGAGAGATTTAGAATATAGATTCTTACTGAAATATAGAGAAAAAAATGTTTTTATTTGCACTTTATTTTTTTACTTTTTCTTTTATTTTACACACGCTACATATATCTCCAAATGTTGGTTCTCCACAGATTTTACAAAAAGATATTTCTTCTTCCTGCTTTTTTTCATGTTCTTTTAAGATTGGATACATTTTTTTTAGAAAATTTGTGTAAAACTGCAGTTTTGTCCCTGGGTGTTTTTCCTCAAGTTGTGAAAGTATTTCTTTGTACTCAATAGATGATGCTCCTTCTGAGAAAGGACATTCATATTCTATATATTCAATGTTATTAAAAAACGCATATAATGCTGCTTCTTTTTCTGTTATTTTGCATAAAGGCTTTACTTTTCTTATAAAACCGTTTTCTTCTTTTAAAACTGGATACTGTCTTTTCAGATAGTTTATATCCCATGAAAGTGTATTTCCAAATAAAACCGCAGCTTCATCATCTAAGTTATGTCCTGTAGCGATAATGCTGTAGCCTAACTGTTTAGCATATTTATTCATATAATATCTTTTTACTGTTCCACATGCTGAACATGCTGGCCTTTTTGTTGATTGCTCTATAACCGGAATAGGAGCTATTTCTTCTTTGAGTGAAACAATATGAAGAGGTCTGTTTATTTTTTCTGCAAATTCTAATGCAAGTTTTTTACTGTCTTCTGAATACTGGGGTATTCCAAGATCTATATAAAAACCGTCTGCAGTGTATCCTAAGTTGTTTAAGGCATTCCACAAAGCAAGACTGTCCTTCCCCCCTGAAACAGCAACAAGAACTTTGTCTTTTTTTGAAAACATACGGAATTCTTTTATTGTTTTCTCTACCCTTTTTTCAAACCACTGGACAAAATGTTTTTTACACAGGGCAAGCCTATGATGGGGTAGGAAAACTACTGCCTTTTCTTTTTCTCCTTTTGATTTGCATATAGTACATCTGGTTCCTTTTTTTAGTTTTGACATATTAGCCACCTGATATAGCGTTTATTACTTTTATGTTATCCTGGGGGGATATAATCTCATCTTCCTGGGCTAACTCCCCATTTTTTGCAACAAAAGCGTGCTCCGGGGAAAGTCCAAGGGCTTTAAGTATATCTAACGCAGTAATTTCTTCTTTTTCAAACTTTAATATCTCTTCCTTTCCTCTGTACTTTACTTTTATTTCCATTTTGATCACCTTAGTTTTCCTGTTTTTGTGAAGCTTTCCATTTTAAATAACTTTCTATGAACTCGTCTATTTCTCCATCCATAACAGCCTGGATATTTCCTGTTTCATAACCTGTTCTAAGGTCTTTAACCATCTGATAAGGTTGAAATACGTAAGATCTTATCTGACTACCCCATGTTATCTCCTTTTTTTCCCCTTCAAGTTCCTTTTGCTTTTCTTTTTGTTTTTGGAGCTCGTATTGATACAGCTTTGCCTTTAACATCTGCATGGCTTTTGCTCTGTTTTGTATCTGGGATCTTTCACTCTGGCAGGAAACAGTTATACCTGTTGGAATATGAACAATCCTTACAGCTGAATCTGTCGTATTAACGTGCTGTCCTCCTGCTCCAGATGCCCTGAATGTATCTATCCTTAAATCCTCTTCTTTTATCTCTACTTTTACCTCATCTCCAATTTCCGGAATAACAGAAACAGCAGAAAAAGATGTATGTCTTCTTTTATTTGCATCAAAAGGGGATATCCTGACTAATCTATGGACCCCCTGCTCCCCTTTTAAATATCCATAGGCATAAGGCCCTTTTACTATGAAAGTAGCACTTTTGATACCTGCTACATCATCAGGCTGATAATCAACCATTTCTATATCAAAACCGTTTTTTTCTGCCCATCTTAGATACATTCTTAAAAGCATCTCTGTCCAATCACAAGCTTCCACACCGCCTGAACCTGCCTGTAGGGTTACAATGGCATTTTTTTGATCGTATTCCTCTGAAAGGAGGCTTGCTGTTTCAAGTCTGTTTATCTCTTTTTCTAAAGAGGAAAGCTCCTTTTCCAACTCTTTTTCTGTATCTTCATCATATTCCATTTCTAAAATCTCAATGTACTCTCCAACATCTGAAAGTCTTTTTTCTACTTCTTTTACTTCCTGGAGTTTATTTGCAATTGCTGTTCTTCTTGAGGATATTTCCTGAGCTTTTTTCTGGTCGTTCCAAAAATCAGGTCTTCCCATTTCTTCATCAAGTTTTTTTAATTCTTCCTCAAATTTTTCTGGTTTTAATATCTCTTTTATATTTTCAAACTTATTTGAAAGTTCTTGATGCTTCTCTTTTAGTGTATCAAGGATCATCTTCCTAACCCCTTGTTAGGTTTTTTCTGCCCTAAAAATATGTAAAAAATAAAATTTTACAATACCTGACTCACATTTACTGTTTATACTCTCCACCTACATATGTAATAACACCTCCGGCCACAACAAACATAGGTATCACAATAATAGCCGTTACAACAGCCCCTGTTATTACTGCAATGATGGTTTTTATCCAGCTTTGCTGAAAAACAACCTTTGCAAGTGCAGTCTGAACTACTATTCCTGTCAGTATAGGAATCCATACAAGTTGGGGTTTATATATTCCTGTTATCTGCATTACAGCCTTCACTGCTCCAATAGACACGTAGGCTATTAATGTAACAAAAAATGCATATTTAAAGGATGTCCATTTAAAAAGGGCAAGTTTTGATGCATACCAGAATGAAAAGCTACCGGCTATAAGAATGATAACCGAAACAATAAAAACCTCTATCATTTTTCAATCCTTTCCTTTTTTATAAGGTTAATTATCATATCAGGGATTTATTCAGGAAAGCTACAGCTTATAACGCTGGTTTTGGTATGGGAGTATTTCTAATCCTTTTATTGCTGGATTTTTTACATTTTTATGTTGAACAAGTATCTTAAACTTTTCCCCCATTCCCTTTGGAAGAACAAGGGTTTTTAATCTGTTTAAACGTTCATAAGATTCCAGATCCCCTTTTTCCTGAAGCTGGGCAAATATATCCATAAGACCAAGATTTGTTAAAAAGTGTGCCTGATCAGTAAATCCTGTTGTTTCAAGACCTGCCAGCTTACCGTAGTAAGACAAAGCGGAAAAATTTACATGGGAAGTTATATCCTGCATACCCACGTTTTCATAGAAGTTTTCTGAATACTGGTGTTTGTAATAACAAAGAAGGGTTCCCCTCATTCTGTAGTATTTGTAAAGTTCCGCTGAGGGATATCCGTAATCTATAGTTATTACGTATCCTTTCTTAAGCTTTTTCCCTATTTTCTGTATGTAATCCTTTGCATCAAGATTTATTTCTGTCTGCATCCCCTCAGGAATATGGATATTTAGCTCTTTTATGTATTTTAATATCTCTTCATGGGGCTCTTTTAGAACTTCTTTTATATTTTCTTCATCTTCAAGTGTTATGTATACTTCGTATATTTTTCCCCCTATTTTTCTTATAAGGTGAACAGGAAAGCTGTCAAAAAGCTCATTGGAAAATACAACCCCTTTTATGCTTTCATCTTCAAAATCTATAATATCCTGAACCCATCTAACAACATCAAAATCCTTCAATATCTCTTTTTGTATCTGAATGTGGTAGGGGGATTTTTCTATAAGTATGTATTGGGTATTTTTGTAAACATCTGAATGGTTTTCTCTAAGGTACTTTAGAATATCGTGGGCTAAATAGCCTTTTCCAGCTCCAATTTCTACTATCTGAAAAGGCTTTTCACCAAGTTTATTGTATATCTCAACAAACTGCTTCCCTAAAAGCTCGCCAAAGGCCCTATCCAGCTCGGAGGCGGTGAAAAAATCCCCGTATCCTCCAATCTTTTCCTTAGGGGAGGTGTAATAACCAAGCTCTGGGTAATAAAGGGCCATATCCATAAAATCCCTGAAGGATATACTTCCTTCTTTCCTTATTCTATCTTTTATAATCTTAATTAACTCTTCCTTTCCTGTTAGCTTCATCTTTTCTTCTTAAATCTATTTTCTAAGGAAAACATTATATATCAAATCTTTTTGTATTTTTTCTGTATGTAGTCTTTTAAACGTTTTGTATCCTGGGTAACAACAAATACCTCCTGAACAGTAGAACCTTTTTTCAAAAGAAGCTTTGCCCCTGAGTTTGTCTCATACTGGTATGTCAGCCTTGGGTTTCCCGGCTGGCCTTTTGGGGTAGTTTTTATCCTTCCGGGGATTACAGCTTCTACAAGACCTTTTTTTATAAGATCTTCTAAAAGCTCTTCCCCATCTTCTATAATGTGATGTTCCTTTTTTATTCCCTTTTTCCTGTATTTCATGGCTTTCCCTAAGGAGGGGAAGAGGACTTCCCCTTAGAAAGGTTTTTCTGGAACAGTTTCCCAGTCTTTTAAAAATCTTTCTAAACCTATATCTGTAAGTGGGTGTTTTACAAGCTGGGCTATAACTTTGTAAGGGATTGTGGCTATATGCGCTCCTATAGTTGCTGCCTCTACAACATGTATAGGATTTCTAACAGAAGCTACAATAATTTCACTTTTAAATCCGTAGTTATCTATTATTGCTTTTATATCTGCTATCAGTTCCATTCCTGTATGGCTTATATCATCAAGCCTTCCAACAAATGGAGATATGTATGAGGCTCCTGCTTTCATAGCTAAAAGGGCCTGTGACGGAGAGAATATGAGGGTAACATTTGTTTTAATCCCTTTATCTTCCAGATACTTTACAGCTTTTAAACCATCTATTGTTACCGGTATTTTTATAACAACATTTTCCCCAAGTTTAGCCAGCATTTCAGCTTCCCTTATCATACCTTCATAATCTGTACTTGCAACCTCAAGGGATACAGGTTTGTCTGGAACTTCAGACAGGATTTCCTTAACAACATCCATAAAAGGTTTTCCTGTTTTTGCCACTAAAGTGGGGTTTGTTGTAACACCATCTAGAATTCTAAGCTCATTTGCAGCTCTGATTTCATTGATGTCTGCTGTATCAATGAAAAATTTCATCTACTTACCTCCGTAGAATTTGTTTAATCTATTGTAGATATTTAAAAATCTTGTTGGAAGCCATCTTCTTTCTATCCACTCTAAAGGATTAACCTCCATACCCTGAACAAGAACCCCAAAATGAAGGTGATCCCCCATTGCAAGGCCTGTTGTATCTGTTAGAGCGATTTCCTGACCTTTTTTTACCATATCACCTTTTTTGACATTAAATTCAGCTAAATGGGAGTAAAGGGTAAAAATCCCCATGCCGTGTTCTATGATAACAGAATTTCCATATATTCCTAAAAAACCTGCAAATACAACCTTTCCTGTTTCTGCAGCCTGAACAGGGGCATTTCTTACAGAAGCAAAGTCCATTCCTTTATGAACAGCATCAGCCCCTTCTATAATATGACCTCTATATTTGTATTTTCTGTAATCTGCAAAATCCCCAAGTTTTTTAGAACCCTTCAGCTGTAGAAATCTTCCGGTAAAAAGGGGTTTGTTTATAGAAAACTGTTTTGTAACACTATGTATAACCTCTTCATTTTTCTTCCTAATATCAACATTCACATATTTAAAAAGTAAAACTGGGTCATCTATCTCCCTGTCAGATAACGGTCTTACTTTTGTTTCTATAAACTCATCAGTGAGATTTATAACAGACCTTTTATAGTTTATACGTATAAACCTGTATTTTATAAACTGGGTTGTTGTATTTCCTGCTTTATCCTTTACATACAAAACAATAGGCTTCTTGTCCTTCCACCAGTATGGATAGGCAAATGTGCATCCAAAAACTTTAGGATTTGGAAGTATATTATCAAAACATTTAAAAAAGATATTTCCTACTTTTACCTGTGCCGAATCTATATCATCTGACAAACCTTTGAAAATTATAAAACCTGCCCCTCCATTTCTGACATCTGGAGGTCTTGCTATAAGTCTTATTTTTGGGGGTGTGTAATCTATGTTCACATTAAAATGAAGTTCTTCCTTGTTTTGCAGGTAAGATTTATCCTTTGCTATGAAAACAAGTTCTGCTTCTCCGTTTTTTAATCCTAAGTTTCTTCCATTGATGCTGATCTGGTATTCTTTCTCTTTAAAGGATATAGGAAAATCTCTATCTTCTAAAATTTTTATTGTTTTGTTCCCCTGAATGAGATAAACATCTACCTCTTTTAACCCAGGTTTTTCATCAACAACCTTAAAAGATATTTCTGTTTTAGAGCCTATAGATGATGGTTCTTTCTCAAATACAAATTTAGGCTTATTAAAATCAATAACCCCTTTAAGGTAGCCATAGCCACCTAAAACAGCTATGACCACCAAAAGGACAGCTACAGCTTTAGCCTTCAATTAGTCCTCCTTTATATACCACCTGAAATTCTTTTTTCTATAAATGTTTTCCTTGCAACATACCTGTTGTAAGCATCTAGATAAGCCTTAACAGAAGCCTCTATGATATCTGTAGATGTTCCCTTTCCTGATGTTGTTGTTCCATCAAAGTCCACCATAACCCTGACTTCTCCCATAGCATCTTTTCCAGCACTTAGGGAGCGTATGGTATAGTCCTTGAGCCTTCCGGTGATACCAAGGGCTTTTTCTAAAGCCCTCAATGCACTATCAATAGGACCATCTCCATGGGAGGAGGCGGTTATCTCTTCCCCATCTTTTATTATTTTAACAGTAGAAGAAGGGATTGCACTATTTCCACTTAAAATATGGAAGTATACAAGTTTAACCTCTTCATACTTTTTAAATAATTCCTCAAATAAAAGAGCTTCTATATCTTCATCAAATACTTCTTTCTTTTTATCTGCCAATGCTTTAAACTTAACAAAAAGCCTATCTATTTCTTCCTCAGACAGATGCTTATATCCAAGCTCCTCAAGCCTTGTTTTAAAGGCGTGTCTTCCAGAATGTTTTCCAAGTACTATTTTTGATGCAGGGACTCCAACATCTTCAGCCCTCATTATCTCGTATGTTTCCCTGTGGGCTAAAAGTCCGTGCTGGTGAATTCCTGCTTCGTGGGCAAATGCGTTATCTCCTACAATAGCTTTGTTAGGCTGTACAAAGCTTCCTGTTATTCTGCATAGGAGTCTGCTTGTTTTGTATATTTCTTTTGTGTTTACCTCTGTATACACATCTTTAAAATAATCGTGTCTGACCTTTATTGACATAACAACTTCTTCCAGTGCAGCATTCCCTGCCCTTTCACCAATACCGTTTATTGTAACGTGGGCCTGTCTTGCCCCATTCTTTATAGCAGAAAGGGAGTTTGCAACAGCAAGGCCAAGATCGTTATGGCAGTGGACTGATATAACCGCTTTATCTATGTTTGGAACGTTATTTTTTATATCTGCTATAAGCTGACCAAATTCTTCAGGCATTGCATACCCTACAGTATCAGGGACATTTATTGTCCTTGCCCCTGCTTCAATTACTGCCTCAAAAACTTTAAAGAGAAAATCCCTTTCGGAACGGAATGCATCCTCAGCAGAAAACTCAACATCATCTGTAAAATTTCTAGCAAACTTAACAGCTTCTACAGCCCTTTCAAGGACCTGTTCAGGGGTCATCTTAAGTTTGTACTGCATATGAATAGGAGATGTTGCTATAAATGTATGGATCCTTTTTCTTTCTGCAGGGGCTAAAGCTTCTCCAGCCTTTTCTATATCCCCTTCTAAAGCCCTTGCAAGGGAACATACTGTGCAGTTTTTAACTGTTTCTGCAACTGCATGGACAGCTTCAAAATCCCCTGGAGATGCTGCCGCAAAACCTGCCTCTATAACATCTACATTTAGTTTTTCAAGCTGTTGTGCCATTGTTACCTTTTCTTCAACAGTCATAGAAAAACCAGGTGCCTGCTCTCCATCCCTTAAGGTTGTATCAAATATAATGATTTTTTCCCTATTCATTCCTAACTCCTCTTATCAGTAATGATTACTAATATCAAATTAGTGTACATACAGATGATTGTCAAATATTTATTTTATCAATAAAGAAAGGGATTGATTGTGAAAAGATTTACTCGTAGGGGATTTCCTCTTCAAATCCCCAGTTTTCTATTTCCTGGGTTTTAAAACGTTCAGACCAGCATTCTTCACAAAAATAAAGACCTTCTATGTTCTCATCTTCATAAAGTGGTACCCCTTTTACGCCGCACTTATAGCATTCCTCATTTTTGTCCTCTATCTTTTTTAAATCCTTAACATTTTTAGGGCTCATCTTTTTCTCCTTAACTTTAGGTTATATCTAATGATAAACATTTAAAAATATTTTTTTCTGAGAATTCTCAGGATAAAGTACACAGGGGAATTTTTGATATAATTTGAAAAACAACTGCACAAGCAAGTAGGAATAAAGAATGTTTCTGTATATATTAAAAAGACTTATCCAGATGGTTCCCCTTGTTATTGGTATTACCTTTATATCGTTTTTAATCATTCAGCTTGCCCCTGGGGATTATCTGGATCAGCTTAAAATGAATCCCCAAATATCAAAGGAAACATTAAAGGAGCTTGAAAAAGCATACGGATTGGATCAGCCTTTAATTGTCCAGTATATAAAATGGCTTATGAATGCCCTTGTTTTTGACCTTGGGTATTCTTTTTCTTACCACGTTCCTGTTTTGGAGCTTATTAAAGAGAGAATTGGAAATACATTATTTTTATCTATTACCTCAGCTGTCCTTGCATGGGGTCTTGCGGTTCCCCTTGGGATATGGGCAGCCCTTAAACCTAACACCTGGATTGACAGGTTTATACAGCTTTTCTCCTTTACATTTATGTCTATACCAAACTTCTTCCTGGCTTTCCTGATGCTGTTTTTTGCCGTTAAGACTGGGCTATTTCCCACAGGTGGAGCAACAAGCCCTAACTACGAAGAGTTATCCTTTATAGGGAAAATACTGGATAGACTGTGGCACGTTGCACTACCTGCCTTTGTTCTGGCAATTGGTTCTCTGGCTGGACTTGTTAGACTTGTTAGAAGTGCAATGATAGAGTCCCTTCAATCGGAGTATGTGCTTTTTGCAAGGGCAAAGGGGCTTCCTGAAAAAGAAGTGGTTTTAAAACATGCTTTGAGAAATGCATTAAATCCATTTATAACCCTTTTAGGTTTTGAGATAGCTTCCCTTCTTTCTGGTGCTGCTTTAGTTGAGATAATAGTAAACTGGCCGGGAATGGGTATGCTGATGCTTGATGCCGTTTTATCCCAGGATCTTTATCTTGTTATGGGAGGGCTTTATATAGGAGCTATTATGCTTATTATAGGAAACCTTATAGCTGATATACTTCTAGCTAAGCTTGATCCAAGGGTTAGACAAAGAGAGATTGAAGGTTTGAAAGTGTAGAGGTGTTGTCTGTATAATGGAAAAAAAATACAAAAATGGATTTCCGGTGAAAAAAAGTACCCTTTTAATCCTGGTTTTTCTTTTAAGTGCACCTATTTCATTTGGACAGACTGATGTTGTTTCCCAAACCTTAGACCAGTTAAAAAATCTTGATGTAACCTTAAAGATCCTGTTTCTTATAACAATTCTCAGCCTTGCTCCATCTATACTTATAACAATGACCTCTTTTGTTAGAATTGTTATTGTTTTATCCCTTCTAAGGCACGCCCTTGGAATACCGCAGGCTCCTCCAAATCAAGTTATTATAGCTCTGGCTCTCTTTTTAACCTTTTTTGTAATGAAACCTGTTTTTGAAGATATAAATCAAAATGCTATACAGCCTTATATAAGAAAGGAAATTTCTGATATTGAAGCTATAGAAAAAGCCTCTATCCCTGTAAAAAAATTTATGCTCCATAACACAAGAAAAGAAGACCTGAAACTGTTTATAGATTTATCAAAAGAAAAACCAGAATCTCCAGAAGATATTAGTATGACAACCTTAATACCAGCTTTTATGATCAGCGAAATAAAAACAGCCTTTGAAATTGTCTTTGTTATATTTTTGCCGTTTTTGATCATAGATCTTCTCATTGCAAGTATACTTATGGCTATGGGAATGATGATGATCCCTCCTATGCTTATATCTCTACCGTTTAAAATTATCCTGTTTGTTCTGGCAGATGGGTTTGAACTTTTAACTAAAGCACTAATAGAGAGCTACAAATGACTGTAGACCAGGCTATACAGCTTTTTGAAAAAACAATGGAAACAGCTTTGATTGTTGGAGGTCCTGTTATACTGATAGCTTTTATAGTAGGTCTTCTTATAAGCATATTTCAGGCAGCAACCCAGATACAGGAAATGACTCTCACATTTATTCCCAAAATTGTTGCCACAATACTTGCCCTTATTTTTTTCGGCTCGTGGATGTTCAGAACCATCATAGAGTTCATACAGGAACTTATGTTAAATATACTCGTTCTAATCCAATAAAGCAGGATTTAAAATGATTACAGACCCGAAAATTGAAGCATACATAGAAAAACTGTCTTTTGAAGAAGATCCCGTTTTAGAAGAGATGGAAAAAATAGCTAAAGAAGAATTATTTCCTATTGTTGGAAGATCTGTAGGTAGATTTCTTTATATTCTTACAAAGCAGAAAAACCCCTCCCTTATTGTTGAGCTTGGCTCAGGGTTTGGTTATTCTGCATACTGGTTTGCAAAGGCTTTAAATAAAGGGAAGGTGGTTCTTATAGATTATCAGGAAAAAAATATAAAAAGGGCAAAGGAGTTTTTCAAAAAAGCAGGTCTTGAGGAAAGGGCAGAATTCAGGGTAGGGGATGCTGTAAAAGTGGCAAAGGAGTACACAAATATAGATATTCTCTTTTTAGATCATGAAAAATCCAGATATCTGGAGGCTGTTAATTCCCTTGAAAAAAATATTTCAGATAATGGCCTTATTATAGCTGATAATGTTTTGTGGCACGGAAAAGTTATTGAAGAAAACCCCGACAGTAAAACAAATGCTGTAAAACAGTTCAACAGTTATATGTTTAAGCACTACTTTTCAGCAATCGTACCTTTGAGGGACGGAATTCTCCTTAGCTTAAAGAAGTAGATGTTCTATAAGGAACAGACTGTTCCCTTTGGAACTTTTATTTTTTGTGTATCAAATGGATAATCCTTAATATAAACCTTTTTCACAATTTTCTTACTTTTGGTATATATCTTGCTTATTAACAGCAGCCGCTGCTGCTAAGCCTAAAACACTTCTTCGGGAGGCATACCTCCTCCCTCCTTCTATTTAAAATCAAGCTGATATTTTTTCATCTTTCTCCACAGGGTTGCTATGCTTATACCTAAAAGCTCAGCTGCTTTTTTCCTGTTTCCCCCTGTTTTTTCAAGTGCCGATTTTATCCTTTCCTTTTCATCAAATATGGTTTTTTCAGGGAGATTTTCCTCAATCTGGTCATCTGTATGGAAACTTTCAAAAGGAGATATCTCTTCAGTAATATGCTCTATGTCTATAATGTCCCTGTCATAGGCAAGTATGCAGGCAGATTCTAAAACTGCCCTTAATTCCCTGATATTTCCATACCACTGTCTTTCTATAAGAAATTCCATTGCCCTTTTGGTTATTCTTTTATTTTTCATATGGAGGAAGCTGTTAACAATAAGGGGTATATCCTCTTTCCTTTCCCTCAATGGGGGAATTTTTATCTTAATAACAGCTATTCTGTAATAAAGATCTTTACGGAATGTGTTTTTGTATACCTCCTCCATAAGGTCTTTATTTGTAGCAGATATAATTCTCACATCTGCCTTTTTTGGTTTATTACCCCCTAATCTTTCAAACTCTTTTGTATCAACAAAAACAAGGAGCTTTGCCTGGGATGTAAGGGAAAGATCTCCTACTTCATCTAAAAAAAGCGTCCCCTTATCGGCAATTTCAACCTTTCCAAGTTTATCCTTATTTGCCCCTGTAAATGCCCCTTTTTCATATCCAAAAAACTCACTTTCAAACAGTGTTTCCGGTATTGCAGAACAGTTTACTTTTACAAATGGAAAGGCAACCCTTGGACTGTTTATATGAATCCATTTTGCCAGCCTTGACTTTCCAGTTCCAGTTTCCCCAGATATAAGAACAGAAACATCAGATTGGGCTACAAGGGAGGCCCTTTCAAGAAGCTTTTTCATTTTTATATTCTGGGTATTAAAAACAAGAAAATCTTCTGCTTCTGTCTGTTTATCATAAAAGTAAAACTGGACAAGGTAGCCCTGTATATTTCCATGGTTATCAATTATTTTTGATACATCAAATATACCTGTTGTTATTCCCTGGGAACTGTCCTTTAAGGCCCCAAAAAACTTTGAATGGGATAGTTTATTTTTTATATTTTCCTCAGTTATGATATCAACAGTCTTTCCTATCAAATCTTCCTTTGAATATCCAAGGAAATTTGCAAGATCAGAGCTTACCCAGGTGATCTTCAGATTGTTATTTAAAATCATACAGAAGGTATTCTCTAAAAGGTTCATCTTACTTCTCCAGAAGGATTATCTTCTTATAAATCTCTTTCCTTTGATTTTCTGTTAGATTTGGATTTTGATACATTTTTTTATACACATTTAAGGCTTCTTTTTTCTTCCCTAACTTTTCAAGGATGCGGGCATAACCCAGTGAACCCTCAATATATCCCATTTCATCTAATATCTTATACATATCCTTGGCTATGACAAGAGCCCCTTCCTCTTCATAAATGCGGGCAAGGTTCAAAAGAATATCTTTATTTTCCGGGTACTTGTAATACGCTTCTTCTAAAACTGTTCTTGCCCTGTCGTGGAGACCTTCTTTCTGAAAAATTTTTGATTTTAAAACTACAGCTGGGATGTAATCCTCCATTTGAAGGATAAGCTTTATATAGTAAAGGGCTTCTGATGTTTTTCCTTCTTTATATGAGATATAGGCTTTATCAAACAGCTTTTTTATTTTTTCTTTTCTTGTTTCTGGTATTTTCACTGTTGAAACTGCTTTTTCCGTATATTTTTCAACATATTCACCTAACAGGGCAGGGTTTATTGTTTCTACTTTAGAAGCTGTTGATTTTTTCTCATTTTTTTCCTGTAAAAACCCAATATAAAAAACCCCTCCGTAAACAACGGCTGTTAGAAGTACCAGAAGATAAAGGTATATCTTTAAAACCTTTTTTTCCTTTTTTACAACTGTAAAAGGGTGAATACCTGATTTTTTTCCTTTTTGCTGGGATTTTATTTCTAAATCTTTAATCTCTTTAAATATCCCCAATATTAAAACCTCAAAAATGCTTTCTGATAATAAAGTATATTATCAAAGAGATAAAACTTCCTACAAAGAAAGGAAAATCTGGATTTACAGTGTCCCAAAGATATCCTGCAACCATTCCAGATATAAGGGAAGCAAAACCTACAGTAAAATGGTATGTTCCAAAAACAAACCCTTTTCTAAATCTTATTTTTTTACCAACTGTTGCCCATATCCCTATATCTAAAAAGGCATCGGCAAAAGCAAAAAGAAGAAATCCCGCCACAGGAAAAAAGATCATCAAAAGGTGGGATACAAAGAAAAAAACAGAAACAAGGGAGAGATATCTTTTTTCTCCAAGCTTATCAAAAAATTTCCCGGCAGTTAGGGAGGCAAACCCTATAGTTACAGTAAAAATCAGATATATAAAAACTGTAAAGGCTTCACTGCTGGTTTGTTTATAGGCCTTTAAAACATAAAAAGAGTATCCGAAATCTATCAAAGCAAGAAGGAAAAAAAGAACTATATATTTTGGAAAAAAAGCCTCCCAGGACACAACAGGTACTGGATACTTTTTAACAGGTTTTTTTTCCTTAGGCAGAAAAAAGACAAGTAAAATAGCCAGAAAAACAGGTAAAGTGGAGATTACAAAATACTCCTGATAGGAAAATCCCTCTATAAACAGCCATGTATATAAAAGGGCAATAAAAATGCCTATTACAGCCCCGATATTTTCAAAAGCCCTGTTTATCCCAAAAATCCTTCCGAGTTTGTCCTTTTTTCCGGAGGAAAGATATGTGTCGTTAACTGGCGTCTGGATACCTTCTGAAATCGCTTCCAAAGATGTGGCAATAACAACATCAACCCATTTTTTTCCAAAAATAAAGTACAGCTTACTAAAAAAGGAAAAAAGAAGACCTGTTAGAAGGATATTTCTTTTTCTTAAAAAATCTGCCCAGTATCCTGAAAAAATCTTCACAAAGTTAGAAATAAGATCATATCCCCCCTCTACAAGACCTATAACAAACATAGAAACACCGATAACTGTTGAAAGATAAAAAGGGAGGACGGTAAAAACCGTCTCGTAGGATACTGCTGTGAGGAATGTTATGAGATTTATTATAAATATACTTTTTTCTATATTCTTCATAAAATCTATCTATTTTCTATTTTCTCCTTCCATTTTCTGGCTAAATGGAGGATATATTCCTTCTCAAGGACAAGAACTTCCTTATTTAGAACCTTTATATCACCGTTAATTATAACGGTATCTACATCCAGTCCTTTAGCTGAATAAACAATCTGGGTATAAGGGTCAAAAAGAGGATTTAAATGGGGCTGACACGCATCTATAAGAACAATATCTGCCTTTTTTCCCTTTTCAAGGCTTCCTATCTGATTTTCTAATCTAACAGCCTTTGCCCCTTCCCTTGTTGCCATTGCAAGGGCCTGTTTAGCGTTTAATACAGTAGGATCTTTCCAGACGCCCTTATGGAGCTTTGCAGCTGTAGAAATCTCCCCTATAACATCAAGGTCGTCATTTGAAGCTGTCCCATCTGTTCCAATTCCAACTGTTACCCCTTCCTTCAACATTTTAGGAACAGGGGCTACCCCTGAAGCAAGTTTTAGATTACTTTCTGGACAGTGGGCAACTTTTACCCCTTTTTCTGAGAGTATCTGTATCTCCTCATCTGTAGGGTGAACCATATGGGCTGCAAGTACCCTGCTGTTTAAAACACCTACTTTATCAAGATGTTTCACAGGGGTTTCTCCGTATTTTTCCTTTACTGTCTGAACCTCAAACTCTGTTTCTGATATATGGATATGGTAAAGAACGTCATATTTTTCAGCCACATCCATAGCCTTTTTCAATGTCTCAGGTGAACAGGTATAGGGAGCATGGGGACCTACAGCAGGGTATATATACTCAGAATTTTTATGTTCTTTTATAAATTCCTCCGTTTTGGCTATTCCTTCATCTGGTGTTTTTGCCCCTGGGGTAGGAAAATCAAGTATCCCTGTAGACAAAACACCCCTCATCCCAACTGTATTTAAGACGTCTGCAACGGCATTTTCAAAAAAATACATATCAACAAATGTGGTAACTCCATTTCTTAACATCTCATAAACGGCTATTTCTGTCCCTTCCTTTACAAATTCATAACTAACAAACTGACCTTCCACCGGCCATATATATTCCTCAAGCCATACCTTTAAAGGATTATCACTTCCATATCCCCTAAGAAGTGTCATTGCTGCGTGGGTATGGGTGTTTATAAGCCCAGGGATTGCAATTTTCCCTTTTGCAACAACTGTTTTTCCAAAATACCTGTTTTTTACATCTTCCCCTATATCAACAATCTTTCCATCTTTAACTGCAATACTTGCATTTTTGTACTCTGTGAAGTTTTCATCCATTGTAAGGATATAGTCAATATCTGTAAGGATTAAATCAACTTTTTCCAATCTAACTCCTCCTTTTTTTAAACATTTTAAAATAGTTTACCAACTGCTACATCGTATGTAGCATAAGCAAATATCTCACTTAAAGAAGGATGGAAGTATATAAATTCATGAATCTCTTCGGCGGTCATCTGATTTTTTACTGCCATTTCCATTACATGGAGAAGTTCTGATGCTGAAGCCCCCACAATAGTAGCCCCTATAAGTCTTTTGGAGGATTTTTCAAAGACAAGTCTTACAAAACCTTCTGTCTCATGTTCATCTACAGCCTTGTCATTGTACATAAAGGGGAAATACCCTGTTACCGTCTCTAACCCCTTTTCTTTAGCCTGCTCTTCTGTTAATCCAATCTGTCCAATCTCTAAAGCTGTAAAAATAGCCGATGGGATAAGGGAGTAATCAACCTCCTTTTTATTTCCCTCAAGGATATTGTAAACAGCTACCTTTGCTTCATACATTGCTATATGGGCAAGCATTGGAGAGTTTACAACATCGCCACAGGCATATATATTCTCAACACTTGTCTGTAAATACCTATTTGTCTTTATAAAACCCCTTTCATCTTTTTCTATACCAATATCATCTACATCTGTATTGGGTTTTCTTCCAACAGAAAGAAGTATTTTATCAACATGTATCTCTTCACCGCTGGACAGTTTAACATTTATTTTTTTATCTATTGAGAAGTCTTCTACTGTAGTACCAAGGTGCATTTTTATACCAAGCTGTTTAAATTTTCTTGTTATAAGTTTTGATGCTTCCTGGGATACAAAAGGAACAGGTAAAATTCTATCTTTTAGTTCTACAATATGAACATCAACACCGTACTTTTTCATAATGTATCCAAGTTCACAGCCTGCAACACCACCACCAACAATAAGAATACTTTCAGGAAGTTCCTTTAGAGTATCCATATAGTCTTCTGTAGTTATAATGTATTTTCCATCAGGAATGAGACTGCCGATAGCTATAGGTTTTGACCCTGTTGCCACTAAAATAAACTTTCCCTCTATTATCTGGTGCGTGCCGTCTTCATTTGTTATTTTTACCTTGTTTTTATCTATTATCCTGCCCTCTCCTTTAAAGACAGGAACTTTTTTCGCTTTAAAAAGCTGGGAAATACTTTTCCTTAAAAAGGAAATAGACTTCTCTTTACCCTCCCATGCCTTTGAATAATCAACAGAAAAGTTTTCTATCATAATTCCGTATTCTTTAAAGATACCTAATTTTTCAAGGATATGGGCACCTGTCCAAAAATACTTAGTAGGAACACAGGCTCTATTTAAACAGTTTCCCCCTAACTTACCTTTTTCCACAACAGCTATATTCAGTCCTTTTCTTATAGCAGTTACAGCAGCTTCAAAACCTCCAGGACCTGCACCCAGAATAATAAGATCAAACATGACTTCCTCCTTAGAATAAAAGGGAAATTAACTACAGATTAATCTTAAATTTAGAATAAAAAGAAAACAAGGGAGGGATTATTTTGGCATACTACAATTTGGTTCCCCCTCCTGAATAATATCAGATATAAGAGAGGTTACCTGGGCATTAATAGTTAAACTTTTATCGTATATTACTTCCTTTCCTCTAAACTCAATAACTATATCAAATTCATCCTGCCAGTTATTTTTATAAAAATCCAGCTTTTTAGAGCTTAAAAACACAGGGAATGTACAGGTCTGGGTAGCTCCAGCAGGAATAAGACAGCTTGCACCAAAACTCTGGGGAGGAACGTTAATATCTTTATTCTTAGGATAAAAATACACTTTGTAGGAAGTTATTATAATGTCTGAAGGCTGTACTTTAGAGTTTTCAGGTATAACTGATTTAAAGGTTACACTGATTTGATCACCTGTAGGTATAGTAAAATCATCACAAGTACCATTATTATCATTATCAATCTTTTTTATAAGGTCAATTTCCAGATATGCCGGTACAACATTTTTGACCTCTAAAAGAACAGATACACCAGAATCAGCATTACCGCCAACACCACACGAAGAAAAAATAAAGGAAAAAATTACAGGTAACGTATAAAAAAGTTTTTTCATGAAACACTCTCCCTTTATTATTCATATATTATTTTTGGAGTTATAAAGATCAGAAGCTCCTTATTTGTAATATTTACAGATTTATTTTTAAACAGCCACCCAAGTAAAGGTATTCTTCTTAAGCCTGGTACCCCGTATTCTGAAACTTCTTCAGACTTCTCAAGAATACCTCCAATAACGATAGTTGTTCCATCTTTAGCGATAACTTTACTTGTTATTGATTTTGTAGATATAGGAGGTTGACCAAGAACCGCCTTTCCAAAATCAGGAAAGTCCTGGGTAAGTTCTATATTCATTATGATATTTCCATCTGGTGTTGTTCTTGGGATAACGTTTAGTTTTAAAACAGCCTCTTTAAACTGAACATTTGTTCCATACTGGGCAGATGAAGATTGGTAAGGTATTTCAATACCCTGTGAAATTTCTGCACCTTCTCCATCTATTGTTACAATTTTAGGTCTTGAAAGAAGTTTTGATTTTCCTATCTGTTCTAAAGCAGAAAGCTGAAGATCAAGGCTAAAGTTTGGAACCTTAACAAGGCCAATAGAAATGGAAGCTCCTTTTCCTGCTGAAACATTCTGGGCAGGGAAATCAAACATAAAGTTTGTGATACTTCCTTTGCCAACAGAATAGCCAAAATCCCCAACAGACCCACTTCCTGAAGGGGTCCACTGGATACCTAGATCCTTTTTATATCCAGATTCAACCTGAACAATTCTGGCTTCTATAGCAATCTGATAAGGTCTTTTTAATAAAAGCTCCGAGAAATCTTTGTATATCTTCTCTATTATCTCAGGTTTATCTGTTATACAAAGTTTAGGAAGGGATGTAATAATGCTTTTTTCCTTTTCCTTTGCTGTTGTTCTACCTGCTTCCCTTCCAGGCTGTTTTTCTACCCCAAGGGCCTGGGATATCTCTTTAGACTTAAAAATAATAGAACCGTACTTTGATAAATAGTTCTCCTTTATTGTCATCAGAAGCTCGGCTGGTTCTAACGCCCTTACGTAATAGCATTTTGTCTTTATATGTATTCTCTGAGCTTTTGCTATTATTTTTGAGATTTTTGGTAGATTAGTTTTCATTTCTATTATAGTAAGTTTTCCTGTTTTTGGGTCATACTTATAGCTTCCGTAAGCTGATAGGGAACTGATAAGCTCATCCTCTATATCTTTGAATTTTTCTGGATCAACATAAACTTCCTTTTTTATAAGCAGAGATTCCATTTCCGCTTTTTTTGCTTCAAGCTCCCTGAGTTTTTGGATTTTTGCTTCCTCAGATTTAGCTAACCTTTCTGCCTCTGCAACAATAGGTTTTACATATTCCTCAACCAGGGTTCTAAGCTTGCTTATATTTTCCTTTGTATCCCATACAGATATAGCATTTCCTGTTGGATATATTTTCACCTCTGCCGATGGGGAAACGTTACTTTTTACAAGCTCCACCAATCCATCAAAAACATTTTTTCCCAGATACTTGGCAACAACTGGAGGCAGGGTAAATAAAGCTGTATCTGCAGGTTTTATTTCATAAATATCCCCCTGCTTTACATATGTCAAACCGTAGTTTTTAAGTATAAGCTTAAATACTTTATCAACACTCACTGGCTTTCTAAAAGATAGATAAACCTGGCTGTCTTTTTTCTTCACAGCCTCTTTATCCCATATGATATTTTTGTTGGCTACCTTTGAAATAGCGTCAACAACTGTTCCCAATTTTGCCCCGAAAAATTCAGCAGAAATCTGCCTTGCTGCAAAAGTTTTAGTACTGGTCAGGAGAATAAAGGCCAGTAGGATTATTATGTTTATTTTTTTCATTTTCCTCTCACTCTCCAATTATTTTTAAATCTTCCTTGGAGATACCAATATCTCCCTTAATTATCTTTTCGGGGTCTTTTTTGGTTTTTATTAATTTTGCTCCATCTTCTGTTTCAACAATCAGATAGTTATTTCCATTTTTAACTTTTATATACCCAACAGTGTTTTTCAGCTCAGTAAAAACATCTGAAGCAAAAGAAAAGGAAACCAGAAGTAATATCGCTATCAGATACCTCATTTTGTCCTCCTTTCAGGTAAATAGAATGTGGAAAGGGAAATCCTCGTTTTAAGGATATTTTTCTTTTTATCAATTTTTAAATTGTCAATTCTTATGTATCTTTTACTTTTACCTATATACGATATAAATTGATATAAAGAAGATAAATCTCCGTACATATCCAGTGTAATATTTATTCTTTTTAGCTTAATCTCCCTTTTAGATGGTTTTTTACTGCTCTTTTTTATTGTAAGTTCCTCATTCCCCTTTTTATAGCCAATAATGGCATCTTCCGGTTTTGATATCTGGAATTTTTCCAAAATCATACCTGTCCTTTTTGCCCCTTCCGCCAGGAAGTTAAGTAAGAACTGGGGGTCCTCTTTTTCAGGAATTATTCTTTTCAAATATTCCATTTTTTGATTTAGGAGAAGTATTTCCTTTTCCAGTTCCTTTAGCTTATTCATTAATCTCTTTTTTATTCTTGGCTGGGAAGCTTTTTTTAATCTCAGTACCTCCTTTTCAAGGAATGAAACTTCCCTTTCTAAAGCTGTCTTTTGGTTTAGCTTTCCTTCTATTACCATTATGTAAAGAAGATACGCCAGTGCCCCTGTTATTAGGAATACAACAAGGGCTTTTTGCCAGCCTGGGGCATCATTCCACTGGCCTTTTATATTATCTAAGTCCAATGTCTATATCCTCCGTTAATTCTTAGGAGACTTTTCGGATTTTTTCCAGTTTTTCATATTAAAATCAAATGAATAGTATGTAAGCATTTTTCTTTTGTTCATCTGGGTAGATTTAAACACTATATCCCTGTAGTATCTTTTTAAATTCTGGTAAAAAATAGATATGTACTGGGGATCAAAGGTATAACCTTTTAGCTTTGTTTGATCCCTTGATATATCAAGGTTTGTAAGCCAGATACCATCAGGTACACTTTTTGATATTGAGTACAGGATATTACCAAAATCTGCCTTTTCTTTAGCAAGTTTATTGTATATGTTTATCTTTAGAGTAACTTCATCTTTCATTTTTTCTGCTTCTTTTATTTTTTGTTTAAGTATATCTATCTGCTTTTTAGCAACCCGGTATTTAGTTCTTTCTGCCATAAGCTGTTGTTTTTTCTGTTCCAGCTTTTTTATCTCAATATGAAGGAACATAAGATAACCAAACTCTAAAATAAACACCACGATAGGAATGGTAATGTAGATTAGCCCTTCCTTAGGTGCAGTTATAGTAGGAACTTTAAAACCAGGCTTTTTTATTCTTACTTTTGTTTTTTTCCTATCCGGGTTGAGGTTAATCTTTATCATCTTCAAATCTCCTATAAGCTAAACCAAAAGGAACCGTGTATAAACTTAATGGTACTCTTCCTTCATAATCCAGTTCCAAAGCTTTTACAGGGTCAAGCTCTACTAAGGCAAATCTTGTTGAAAATTTCAACTGCATATAAGCCTGTATTTCCGGAAATCTAACAAATAACCCTGATGTAAATATACTCCTAGGTTCACTGATTGTAAGAAAAAAGTAGTTAATCTCCTTTATAAGTTTATCTACAATTTTTTCCTTCTCATTTGGATTAACATCTTCGTACTTTTTGGCATCAAAGTTTAAAGTCTGGACGAATATTGTATTGTGGAGAAACACAAGGTAGGACTCATTATAATCAAGATGAAGTATACACAGGTTATTTTCTTCCTTTAAGGCTGGATCTTTTTCCTTCTGGAGATTTGCAAGATTTATTAAAGCAATTCCTTCCGAATCAATAATATCAGGAGTTATACCAGCATAATATAAAATTTCCTTTGCCTCTTCTATCTCATCTATCTTTGCTATAACAACAATAATATGGTAAACATTCTCATCTTCACTTATTATGTCATAATCATAAACTGTACTTCCTTTTAAACTTTTTATATCCTCCCTGATATTCCATTCAACTGCTTCTTCAAGCTCCTGGGGGGATAGTTTTGGAAGTTTTAATGTTTTATAGAGCGTGGAACCAATAGGAATGCTAACAACAGCATTTTTTACCTTAATGTCCCTTTTATCTAACTGGTCTCTAAGCAAAAGTCCAGCCTGCTCTGTATCTTCTGGTAGTTCTACTTCAAAGGGCATAACAGGTAATATAAAATCTTTACCCTCCTTTTCTAAAACAGCTACCCTTGCAAAATTTTTATCTAACTGTATTCCCAGAGAAAGTTTTTCTTTGGTAGAAAAAGGTAACTTAAATATATTGGATAATTTCATTCTTTTCTCCAGCATATTATTTCAAAAAAAAGGGATACTGTTTTATATTTTATCTATTCGGAGAAAAGAAGGACACCTTTAAGGTGTCCTTTTAGAGGTTTTTAGTTTGTTGATGCTGATGTTTCCTCTTCTGAATGAAGTCCTAACTTTTTCTCTATCTCATAAATAGCTTTTGTTGTTTTTAAAACGGCATCTGGATTTATTGAAATGGTATCTATTCCCTGTTCAACAAGAAACTGGGCAAAATCCGGATAGTCTGAAGGTCCCTGTCCGCATATTCCTATTTTTCTTCCGTGGGCCTTTGCAGTTTTTATAACCTGTGCAATAAGCCTTTTTACAGCTTCATTTCTCTCATCATAAAGGTGTGCTACCAGTGAAGAATCCCTGTCCAGTCCTAAGGTAAGCTGTGTAAGGTCGTTTGAACCTATTGAAAAACCATCAAAATGCTCTGAAAACTGATCAGCAAGGACAACGTTAGAAGGAAGTTCACACATCACGTAAACTTCAAGTCCATTATCTCCTTTTTTAAGGCCAAACTCCTCCATTACCTTAAGGACTTTTTCCCCTTCCTCTGGAGTTCTGCAGAATGGAACCATTACCTTTACATTTGTAAGTCCCATTTTATTTCTAACCCTGAGTATTGCTTTACATTCAAGACCGAAAGCTTCCTTGAATTGTGGAGAGTAGTATCTTGAAGCTCCTCTCCATCCTATCATTGGGTTTTCTTCTACAGGTTCAAAGTATTTTCCACCTATAAGATTTGCATACTCGTTTGATTTAAAGTCTGAAAATCTAACAATAACAGGTTTTGGATAAAATGCAGCTGCTATTCTTGCTATTCCATAGGATAGTTTTTTAATGTAGTACTCTTCTTTGTTGTCGTATCCAAATGTTTTATCTTCTATAACCTTTGCAAGTTCAGGGTCTTTTTCTTTTATTTCATCAAACTTTATAAGGGCAAGGGGGTGGATACCTATGTAGTTATTTATGATAAATTCTTCCCTTGCAAGTCCTACCCCAGCATTTGGGAGGAATGAGAAATCAAAAGCACCTTCAGGTGATGCCACATTCATCATAATAGGTGTTTTTGTTTTTGGAAGGGTGTTTATATCAACTTCTTCAACTTCATACTCAATTTTTCCATCATATACATAACCAACATCCCCTTCTGCACAGGAAACAGTTACCAGCTGACCATCCTTTAGAACTTCAGTGGCATTTCCTGTTCCAACAACAGCTGGAACTCCAAGCTCCCTTGCTACAATAGCAGCGTGGCACGTTCTTCCTCCTCTATTTGTAACAATAGCTGAAGCCTGCTTCATTATAGGTTCCCAGTCTGGGTCTGTCATGTCAGTTACAAGAACATCCCCAGGTTTGAAATCCTTTGCATCCTCTAAAGAGTACATAAGTTTTACATTTCCTGTTGCAACCTTATCCCCTACTGCAATTCCTTTAACAAGAACTTTTTTAGATCTTTCCTCATAAGGTTCAGTTATTTTGTATACGGTGATCTTTGAATGATCCTTTCTTGAGTGGATTGTTTCAGGTCTTGCCTGAACTATAAACAGCTCATTTATCTCACCATCCTTCGCCCATTCAACATCCATAGGTGTCCATTTTCCATACTTATTTGAGTAATACTCCTCTATCTTCATAATCCAGTCTGCAAGTTTTAAAACCTCTTCATCTGTAAGGCAGAACTGCTTCTGTTTTTCCTCCGGAACAGGAACAATTTTGACCCTTTCCTCTTCAGTTGTTCCATATACCATTTTGTGGGTTTTCTTTCCAAGCTTTTTCTCTATAATAGCTTCGTATCCCTGCTTAAATGTTGGCTTAAATACAAGCCATTCATCAGGGGTAACAGCTCCCTGAACAACCATTTCCCCAAGGCCGTATGAACCGTTAATAAGAACAACATCTTTAAATCCGCTTTCTGTATCAAGGGAAAATCCTACCCCTGCAGAAGCAAGGTCTGAACGAACCATTTTTTGTACACCAACTGCAAGACCAATAGAAAAGTGGTCAAACCCAAAAGCTTCCCTGTAAGAAATAGCCCTGTCTGTAAATAAAGATGCAAAACAGTTTTTTATTGCTGTTAAAAGGGTTTCATCCCCTTTTATATTAAGGTATGTTTCCTGCTGTCCTGCAAATGATGCATCTGGAAGATCCTCCGCCGTTGCTGAAGAACGAACAGCAACATCAACCCTGTGCTGGCCGTACATCTCACTAAGCTGGGCATAATAATCAAGTATCATTTTTCTAAGATCTTCAGGGAACTGACCCCCCTTTATCATTTCCCTTACTGTTAGCCCTCTCCTTTGAAGATCAAAAACATCATTGGGATCAAGCCCCTTTAAAGCTTCCTTTATCTTTTCCTGAAGGTTGTTATACTCAATAAAATATCTGTAAGCCTCTGCCGTTACTACATACCCCATAGGAATTTTAATTCCCATAGGAGACAAACCTTTTATCATCTCTCCCAGGGATGCATTTTTCCCTCCAACCAGCTCCACATCTTCCATTCCAACTTCATTAAGCCACACAACCAATTTTTTGTCAGACATAATTTATCCTCCTATCTATCTATCATTTATAACGTTGTTATCTTTGTAAAATCGGCAAGTTTTTTAAATAAACTGTCAATCATTTTCATAAGGGACAACCTGTTATTTTTTATTTTCTCATCTTTTACCATAACCATTACATTATCAAAAAAACTGTCTATGTAAGGTTTAAGTTTTAAAAGCTCTTCCATCGCTTCCTTGTAGTTTTTCTCTTCTATTTTTCTGTTAAAATTCTCCTTTATTTCCTGATACATTTTAAACAGCTCTTTTTCTTCTTTTTCCTGAAGGAGATTTTGGGAAAATTCCCCTTTAAAATCTTCAGGGATAATCCTTCCTACCCTTTTAAAAACTGTCATAACATCGTTAAATTCTGGATTTTCTTTAAACTCCTGTATGGATTTTATCTTTAGATAATTTCTATAAAGGTTAAATGAACCAGTTTCTACAACAGCATTTATAATATCTGTGCTAAAGCCCTTATCCTTCATATATGAAACAAATCTTCCTTTTATAAACTCAAGTATCTCAGGAATTATCTCCTCATCAAATACAACATTCCAGTTTTTATTTATTTCTGCAAATTTAAGGATTTTTTCCTTTTTAGCTTCTTCCCGTATCTTTTCTAAAAACTCTTTTAGATCAATATCTATCCCCTTTTCTACAAGAAGCCTTACAATACCAATTGCCCCTCTTCTTATACCAAAAGGATCAGCAGAGGCTTTTGGTTTTTCCCCTATGGAAATAAAAGAAATAACTGTGTCTAATTTATCTGCCAGGGCAAGAATTTTCCCTATATCTGTAGATGGAAGTTCATCATCAGAGGTTTTAGGAAGATAATGTTCATATATAGCCTTTGCAATTTCTTCTTTTTCCCCCTGTTTTAGGGCATAATGCATACCCATTATTCCCTGCAGTTCATCAAACTCTTTAACCATTTCTGTAAGAAGATCACATTTAGAAAGCTTATTTGCCCTTTTCAAATCCTGTATATTTTCAAAGCCGATTTCCTTAGCTAAAAGAACAGCAATATTCCCGTTTCTTTCAACCTTTTCAAGCATAGAACCAAGCTTTTGATGAAACAAAATTCCGGATAATTTAGGGTAAAATTCTTCCAGATTATGTTTTAAATCCTCCTCATAAAAGAACAGGGCATCTTCAAGCCTTGCCTTTAAAACCTTTTCATATCCTTTTTGAACAACTTCCCTGTCAGGAACTGCTGTATTAGAAAATGCCAGAAATTTAGGAATAAGATTTCCATCTTTTTCAAAATTAAAATACCTCTGGTGAACCTTACAAACAGTTATGATTACCTCTTTAGGGAGTATAAGATACTCAGGGGAAAAATCTCCTAATATGCCCACCGGGAATTCTGTCAGGTTTGTAACTTCATCCAGCAGATCTTCATCTATAATAGCCGTTGCATTTATTCTATCTGCAAAACCTGTTATCTGTGTTTCAATGGCTTTCTTTCTATCCTCATACTTTGCAATAATAAAACCCAGTTTTGTAATTTCTTCATAGGAAGAAGCTTCAGGGATATTTTTCCTTTCACCCCTTCCTACAGGTTTTGTCATAAATCTGTGGAGATGTGTATATCTATCGGCTTTTACCCCCGCTATCTCAAAGGGAATAACCCCATTATCCAGAAGGGAAACAATCCATCTGATAGGTCTTGAAAATCTAAAGTCTGTATCATTCCACTTCATAGTTTTAGGGAAAGGTATCTTCTTTATAAGGGCAGGTATTTCTTCCTTTATAAAATCTTCCAGTTTTTTTCCTTCAATTTTAACAACAGCTCCTATATATCTCCCTTTTTCATTTTCAATTATCTGGAGATCATCTATATCTATGTTGTTTTTTGAAGCAAAGGCCAAAGCAGCCTTTGTATATTTACCATCCTCATCAATAGCAACTTTAACAGGCGGTCCAAGAATAACCTTTTCCTGATCTGGTTCTTTTTCAGAAAGGTTCTTTACCAGAAAGGATAATCTCCTAGGTGTCCCGTATATCTGTATATTTTCAGGGGAATCAATTAAAAAAAATCTTTCAAAAAGGTTATTTAGATTTTCTTTAAAGAATTTTATTCCACTGTTTACAGCCTTCGGCGGAAGTTCCTCTGTTCCTATTTCAAGTAGATATGTTTTTCCTATCATTTACCTGCCTCTTGATTTTTGTTTGTAAACACTTTTACCTGTTTAATATCTTTTCCATCAAGAAATTTTTTCTTTTTTTCTTTTTAGTGGAAAACCAAGTTCTTCCCTATGTTTAACAAAAGCTTTTGCACATTCCCTTGCTAAATTTCTCACCCTTGCAATAAACCTTGCCCTTTCATTAACAGACAAAGCCCCCCTTGCATCTAAAAGGTTAAAAATGTGGGAACATTTAAGAGCATAATCGTAAGCTGGAATAGGAAGATTTAGATCTATAAGTCTAAACCCTTCTTTCTCATACATATCAAATGTTTTGTGGAGCATATCAACATCAGCCACTTCAAAGTTGTATATAGACCACTGCCTTTCAGCTTCCTTATATATATCACCGTAAGTTAATCCTTCAGCCCACACTATATCATAAACACTATCCACACCTTGAAGATAAGTTGCAATCCTTTCAAGTCCGTATGTTATCTCTACACTCACAGCAGGAAGATCAAGACTTCCAACCTGCTGGAAATATGTAAACTGGGTTATCTCCATACCATCAAGCCACACTTCCCAGCCTAATCCCCATGCCCCCAAGGTAGGACTTTCCCAGTCATCCTCAACAAAACGAATATCATGTCTGGTAAGGTCTATCCCAAGGGCTTCAAGACTTTCAAGATAAAGTTCCTGGGGATTTTCTGGAGCCGGCTTTAAAATAACCTGAAATTGGTAGTAATGTTGAAGTCTGTTTGGATTTTCTCCGTATCTTCCATCTTTTGGTCTTCTTGAAGGTTCAACATAGCATACATTCCAGTCTTCAGGTCCCAGTGTCCTTAAAAATGTAGCAGGGTTCATTGTCCCTGCACCAACTTCTATATCATAGGGCTGCCATAAGATACATCCCTTTTCTGTCCAAAATTTTTGCAGTATCTGAATAATATCCTGAAAAGTAAGTATTTCAGCCATAAAAGCCCCTTCTACTGTTTATAACGAATTTATTTTATCTTATGTATCAACTAAATAACAATATCTATGTGAACTACACACCTGCTAAACTACGTCTTTCAGGTATACCCAAATCTTGCTGATTTTTGTCCACTTTTAAAGTTTACCTCTTACCTGCTGTAATGCCGGTTAAAGTAAGTTTTTAAAAACTTTTATAAAAAAATCTGGTTTGCGTAAAAAACTTTTTTCAGGTTTAATATTATTAATCAAGTAATAAGTGGTTATTAATTATGCTTTCTATTATTAAAAGCGGTGGTTTTTTAGGTATTGATGGATTTTTAGTTGATGTTGAGGTAAATGTATCCCAGGGTCTCCCCCAGTTCATAACTGTAGGCCTTCCTGATACAGCTGTAAAGGAAAGTAAAGAAAGGGTGCGTTCTGCTGTTGTAAATACAGGGGTTTCATTTCCCCTTAGGAAAATTGTTGTTAATTTAGCCCCTGCTGACATTCCAAAACAGGGAACACTTTATGATCTTCCTATAGCTGTGGGAATTCTTTATACAACAGGAATAATAAAAGAAAAATCCATTGAAAATACAGCTTTTTTAGGGGAGCTTGCTTTAGATGGGTCTTTAAGGAGAGTAAAAGGGGTATTACCTATTGTGATTGCCCTTAAAGAGGCAGGTATAAAAAGGGTTATTCTCCCTGAAGAAAACAGTAAAGAAGCCTCCCTTGTAAAGGGGATAGATGTATTTGGTCTAAAAAGCCTGAAAGAGACAATACTATTTTTAAATGGGGAGCTGGATAAAAAACCTGTAAAGGTTAACCTATCCAGTATGTTAAATAACAATGGCGAATATATAGATTTTTCAGAAATAAAAGGTCAATTTGCTGTTAAAAGGGCTTTAGAAATTGCAGCTGCTGGATTTCACAACATACTTATGGTAGGTTCTCCAGGATCAGGTAAATCTATGATGGCAAAAGCTTTTCCATCTATACTCCCTCCTCTATCCTTTGAAGAAGCTATAGAGACCACCAAAATCCACAGTGTAGCAGGGATATTAGAGGATTTTGTAGTTAAAAAACGTCCTTTTATATCACCCCATCATACAACCTCTGATGTGGCAATTATAGGAGGTGGAAGTATCCCTAAACCAGGAGCTGTAAGTTTAGCCCACAACGGAGTTCTCTTTTTAGATGAGCTTCCTGAATTTAAAAGGTCTGTTTTAGAGGTTTTACGTCAGCCCCTTGAGGACAGGATTGTTACCGTTTCAAGGGCAACAGGAACATTTAAATTTCCTGCAAAATTTCTGTTAGTGGCGGCGGCAAATCCGTGTCCCTGTGGATATAAAAATGATCCCCATAAAGAATGCCTTTGCTCCCCAGGGGAAATTAAGAGGTATACCCAAAAACTTTCAGGTCCCCTACTGGATAGAATTGATATAAATGTTTTTGTTAATCCTGTACCCCCTGAAGAACTTTCCTCTTTAGACAGTGGTGAAAAATCAGAGTACATTAAAGAAAGGGTATTAAAGGCCTTAGAGATACAGAAAAAGAGGTTTAAAGGTACTAAAATAAACTTCAATAGTGAAATGACGCCATCTATGATTGAACGTTTTGTTGTATTAAAACCTGAGGCGGAAAATATTCTTGTAGGTATTACAAAAAAGTACCATCTAACTGCAAGGAGTTACCACAGGATACTAAAAGTAGCCAGGACAATAGCTGATATAGAGGGAAAAGAGAAAGTAGAAAGCAAACATATAATAGAAGCCTTCAATTTTAAAATTTATGATAATGCCCTTATCTCTTAGTGAACGTACTTGGCAATCTCTTCTAGAAGCTCAAGTAAAACATTCTTAACACTTTCTTTATCTAAAGCAACAAGTGGAAGAACTTTTATATCTTCATCTAAGTCAAGGGCAGTTCTTATATCCTCAGGATCCCATGCACTTTCTAAATCCTGTTTATTACACCCTACCACAAAAGGTGCCGGATATCTTGATTCAAAGAAATTTATTATTTTTCTGGCTTCGTGGAATGTAGATGGGTCTGTACTGTCAACAAGAACCACAAGACCAAGCATACCTTTCCCAAGTATATCCCACATAAAGTCAAATCTGGATTGTCCTGGGGTCCCAAAAAGATAAAGAACATGCTCATCATCAATGGTTATCTTTCCAAAATCCATCGCAACAGTGGTATGGGATTTTACTTCTTTTTCACCGGCTTTTGTAGTTTTAGCTTCAGTTTTTACTGTTTGTATTTCAGATACTGTATTGATAAACTGGGTTTTCCCAGCGGCATAAGGTCCTGCTACAACAATTTTTATCTGTTTTTGAGTTTTCTCTCCCATTATAGTCCTTTAATCCTCTCTACAATCTTTCTTAATAAATTTTTTGTAAGATTAAAACCAATTTTCCTTTTAACTTTTTTCTTTCTTGTTATAAGGCCTGTTGCCAGAAATCCATATAAAGCCCTCTGTAGTGTAAGCTGTTTAACTTTCGCCTCTTCCATAATCTGCTTTACAGTTTTTTCTCCATCTATGTAGTCAAGAATCTTCCTCTCTGTATCAGTAAGATGGGCCTTTTCAGCTATAAGCTTCCAGTTATCACTTTTTTCAAAAACAAGGTTTAGATCTGATATTTTTCTCTCAACTTCTTCCTGGGTTAACTGTCTGCTGAGATACATCATAATTTTTTCTATAGGAATTATAGGTTCAATATCATCTGGGTATTTTATAAAACCTGGGGTAAAAGAAAATTTACCTTTTTTCACAGCCAGTAATAGAGGTAATTTGGCAACTAAAACCCTGTAGAGGTCATTTTTACTTATTCCGTCCTTTTCAAGAACTTCTTCAAATTTTACATCAAGATATATGTGAAAAATCTTTGCCACTTCCCTTATGTAAAGGATATTTCCCTCTTTAAAGTAAACGGCAAATTTTCTACTTTCATTTTCAACAACAAGAATGCCGTCTTTTTTATCTTTCTTTAGAATCTGAAAAATATCAATAAAATTAAATACCTCTAAATTACCTGCTATAGCCATTGTTTTATCCTAAAAGTTCTTCTATTTGTTTTGCAGCTCTCTTTATTTCCATTAAAAGTAAACCTAATTTTGCATCTGCCGGAGCTAAAACTCCAAGGACAGCAAGATCTTTTATACCTGTAAAAATCATATAACCTTTTGTCCCCTTTACATACAGCTGTTCCAACTCTCCTTTTTCCAGTTCTGAAGCAACCCTCTCCCCAAGGGACAAGATAGCTGCACCCATAGCTGCTACCCTATCTTCATCTACATTTGGAGGCAATACAGATGCTATCGCAAGACCATCAGGACTTACCAGTACAGCACCTTCAGCTCCAGAATCCCTTATCACTGCATTGAGCACATCGGTAAAGTTCCTTGCCATAGTTTCCTCCCTTTGCAAATATATTCAACAATTATAACAAATCATTCGTTTCATTTAAGAATTTTTCCTTCTTCTCCTCTAACCTTATTTCCTTTGCAAGTTCCTGTATCAACAAAATCACATCTTCCGTTTTTAATTTTTCAGGATTTATATTCAATTCGGTTAGTTTCCTATTTAAAATTAATTTCGCTATAGGACCTATCTCCTTTACAAATTCCTTCTCTATATGTTCAAGTATAATTGGATCTACAAAATCTTCTTTTTGATGCCTTTCTTCTTTAACTTTTTCTTCAATTTTTTTATCATTATCGTAAAATGCAGATTTTTTTTCATATTCCTCTATAGATTCCTTTATCAGGTCTTCCAGAGTAGGAACAACCTCTTCGGTTTCCTCTGCTTCCTCTTCAGAAATAACCTCACATACCTCCTCAATAACAGATTTGTGAACCTCTTTTTTTTCTTCCTTTAGATACTCCTCTATATCAAAATTTTCTAAATTTACAGATTTTATCTCCTTTAAAACCTCAGGATTTT
Organism: uncultured Aquificales bacterium; assembly: GCA_964536105.1. Classification (GTDB taxonomy): domain Bacteria; phylum Aquificota; class Aquificia; order Aquificales; family Hydrogenothermaceae; genus JAADDV01. The sequence continues at coordinate 31,775 of CAZHWB010000063.1, forward strand.
TCTTCAGTTTATTTGAAAATATCTCATGTTCCAACAATACAGCAGCAAATTTAGGTTTTTTTTCAAAAATACTACCTACAGAAAGGTCCTCATCTATAAAAAAAATAAAAATAGCAAAATCCTCCCCTTCTGCATACAGATATTTCTTCCCAAAATCTGGAAGAACTTCCTTTATTTCAGCGGATTTCTCAATAAGATGACTGAGCCTTTCCTCTATTCTTTTTTTTTTATTTTCACTGATACTTGAAAAATCAATTAAAAGTTTTGCATTAAGGAAAATACCTGTAAATTTTGCTTCTGTATTTTCGTAAACATCCTTCAAAGAGTTATATAAAAACTTAAAAGAGTTCATTTAACAATCCCTTTTGACATAGGTTAATAATAATATAATTTTGTATTACAAATGTTATCGGTCAAATAAAATTTTATTTTAAAGTTCTTTCTCCTCTTTTTTAGAAAGGTAATTGTAAAAGAGAAATAAAAGTAACAGCAAATTCAGTATATTAATGCTACTTGATATCATATGAACCTTTTTAAATTTTTCTTTAAAAATCTGTGCTTCTTCCTTTTTCCCTTCATCTAACAGCGCATAATACTGACTATTAATCTGCTGTCCTATAGGAAGAAGGGTCTTATGTTCAGCCATATAAAGAAGTATAAGAACTGTTAAAGCTATAACAAATCCCTTTAATCTTTTTACAATAAACTTGTCTTTAATAGACTGTAAAGCAATAAGGGTATAAATAACAATACCTATTATCCATCCAGATGCAAAATAAAACGGAAAGAGGAGATTTGTTATCTCCCCTGCCAATCTATGGTCAAAATGGGAAAAAAGCTGAGGTGTAACAATAAAGGTCATAAAAATATTAAAACCTATAAGTATACCTATAAGAAGTAATATTAAAAAATCTACATACTTACTCAACAATCTCTAACCTGCTGAAGAAAAATGGGATTTCAACTGCTGCAGATTCTGGGGAATCTGAGCCGTGGACGGCATTTTCTCCTACATTTGTTCCGTATAACTTTCTTAGGGTTCCTTCTTCTGCCTCTTCAGGGTTTGTAGCCCCCATTATTTCCCTGATTCTTGAAATGGCATTTTCACCTTCCCATACCATTGCAACAATAGGCCCAGAAGACATAAATTCACAAAGTTCATCATAAAAAGGTCTATCTTTATGGACAATGTAAAACTGTTTAGCCTGTTCTTTTGTTAATTTTAATTTTTTTAAAGCAACTAATTTAAAACCCTTTTCCTGAACGTGGGCGATTATTTTACCTTCCACACCTTTTTTTACAGCATCTGGTTTAATAAGCATAAGTGTTCTTTCTACAGACATTTAGTCCTCCTGTTTTTTGTTTTTGCTATTATTATACAGGATTTTATAAAATGAAAATACATTCAGACCAATAACAATTCCCCAGGAAACAGCCATAAAAAGCGCCCCCTGTGTATTAAGGAGATGTCCTTCCATTTTTTCTCTCCCAGGCAGTTTTTATAAGATAAATACCAATTAAAGCGGTAACAAGTATAAATCCCCTTGCTATCCATCCATTTATGTTTTCTGGAATAAGTTTTGACGGAAGTTCTGTAAATATCCACCATCCAAGGATAATAATAAGAAATACTGGGGATATATAAGTAAGAATATAATAAAAAATCTTTGGTACTTTTATATCTGCATACTTGTTCAGCTCCTCCCAGGCCTTTTCCTTACCAAGTATCCATACAAAGGTTACTGTTTCTAAAAGGGCAAAAATAACCAGGGAAAATGTTCCTATCCAAAAATCAAGCTCATCTAAAGCCCCTTTAAGAAAGATAGGTATATGTGCTGATACAAAAAGAAAAATACCAAGGTACATAACAGCCTTGTCCCTTGAAAATCCTAGTTCATCCTCAAGGAAAGCAATTGCAGGTTGCATAAGGGCAATGGAAGATGTAATCCCTGCAAAGAATAAAAGTAAAAACCATATAAAGCCAAAAAATTCACCGTAAGGAATATTAGCAAATATTGCAGGGAGTGCCATAAATCCAAGGTTAAAAGCCCCATTTGAGGCTATTTCCTGGGTGGCAACAACCCCAAAAAATATTACAGATGCGGTTATAGCTATAGACCCTCCAAGTATTACCTCAGCAAACTCATTTACCGAAGCTGAAGCAAGACCATTTAAAGCTATATCACTTTTAGGTTTCAGATAAGATGCATAGGTAAGAATAGCCCCAAAACCTATACTTAGGGTAAAAAATATCTGTCCAGAAGCAGCCAACCATACTTTCGGGTCTTTTAAAGCGGAAAAGTCCGGGTTCCACAGAAACCCAAGACCGTCAAGGAAGTTTCTTCCCTCTGGGGAAGTAAGTGTAAAAACCCTGACCAGTAAAATAATCGCCATTATGAATATCGCCGGCATTGCAAATTTAGCTACCTTTTCTATACCTGCAGAAACTCCCCTGTGGAGTATGTAAAGGTTAAGTAAAAGGGTTAAAACAAAGAACCCATATGTATATAAAGGAGGATGTAAAAACATACCTTCTGAATTTGCCCCTATCATAGAAACAAGAAAATCTTCAAATGGTTTTAGATAATCCTTCACCCCGTTTGAAACTGGAGTATCTGGAAGTTTATCAAGCAGGCTGAAAAAGGAATAAATGAGGGTCCAGCTTTCTATATACGTATAGTAAACAACAACAACAAGGGGGATTATAACACCTAAAATCCCTATATATTTTGCAAACGGCTTTTTCCATATGTAATCAAAAACAGCCACTGCTGTCCCGTGTCCTCTCTCTCCTCCGTATCTACCTAAAGCCCACTCCACCCAAACAAGGGGAATACCTAAAAGGATAAAAGATATCATGTAGGGGATCATAAAGGCTCCGCCCCCGTTATCAGCAGCCTGTACAGGAAATCTTAAAAAGTTTCCAAGGCCTATAGCGTTTCCTGCTACTGCCAGAATAAGCCCTATCCTGGAGCTCCACTGTTCCCGTTGGTGTATCATTTAGAAAAAACTCCTTTTTTGTTAATTGACTAAATTTTCTTTCTTTTCATATTATAATACTTTGAAGGATTTATAATGAAGCATCTTAAGTAATCTGGGGATATCATGGAAATTTTTGCTATAGGGTTAAACTATAAAACCGCTCCTGTAGAAATAAGGGAAAAGCTCTCTATAAAAGAAGAGGAACTTCAAGATGTACTAAATAAATTATCAGAAAACCCCTATGTTTATGAAACCTGCCTGTTATCAACCTGTAACAGGGTTGAGGTTTATGGTGTAACCCAGAACCTAAAGGAAGCCGAAGAGTGGATTCTTGATATATTCTCGTCTATATCTGGGATAAAAAAAGAAGATCTGAAAAAACATATTTTTATATATGAAGGAAGAGAAGCCATAAAGCATATATTTAGAGTATCTGCAAGCCTTGATTCTATGGTAATAGGCGAACCCCAAATAGTCTGTCAGTTTAAAGATTCATTTTCAGTAGCAAAAGAAACAAAAACAGTAAGGCACATACTAACAAAGCTCTTTGATAAAGCTTTAAATGTTTCAAAAAAGATCAGAACTTCCACAGGAATAGGAAAAAAGGCAGTTTCAATAAGCTATGCTGCTGTTGAACTTGCAAAAAAGATATTTGGAGATTTATCAGATAAGAATGTCCTTCTCCTTGGTGCTGGGGAAATGGCAGAACTTGCTGCAAGACATTTAGCATCTACAGGGGTAAAGCACATCTTTGTATCAAACAGAACATTTGAAAAGGCTGTTCAGCTTGCAAAAGAATTTGGTGGAAGTGCAATATCTTTTAACAAACTTTTTGAATTTCTGCCGGAAGCTGACATTATAATTGTGTCAACAGGGGCAAAAGAACCTATCCTGAGAAAAGAACATTTTTTAAAAATAAACAGGGAACGCCATGGAGAACCTATCTTTATTATTGATATATCCGTCCCAAGGAATGTTTCCGACGATGTAAATGAGATAGAGAATGTTTATCTTTACAATATAGATGACCTTAAAACAGTAGTTGATAAAAATATCCAGGAAAGAAAACTTGCTGCTGCTGCTGCTGAGGTTATCCTGGAAGAGGAAGTTTTTAAATTTGAAAGATGGTTAAATCAGCTTAAGGTAGCTCCAGCAATCGCGAAGGTAAGAAGCTTTGCAGATGAAATAAGGGAATACCAGCTAAAAAAACTCTTTAACCAGATGCCCTATTTAAATGAAAAGGAAAGGGAAAATATAGATTTAGCTATGAGGGCTGTTATAAATAAGCTCCTCCACAGACCCACTATGTACATAAAAGATAAAGCCCAAAGTGAAGACAGTGATATTTATATTCAGATTTTTGAGGAGATGTTTAGTAGAAAATGGGATTACAGGAAAATAAAAGAAGAGAGCAAAAAGAAAAAGAGGTAGTAAAAAAGATTTTCCTTTTCCTGTCAGTAGCTTTCATAGGTGGAATTGTCTTTAATGAGATACAGGATAGATATTACGAATCAAAATTTGCCCTTCTAAGGTTTGGTAAATCAAAAATAGAAGATTTTCTTATTGTCGGAAAAAATAAAGACAGGTTCATTATAAGGGGAACTGTTCTTACAGATGAGGGACCAAAAATAGATATACAGAACTTTGTCCTGTCTTATATTAAAAGCACAGGGGACATTTTAAATATTAATTCAAAAAAAGCTAGTTTTTTTAAAAAAACCGAAATATTGACCCTTCAAGATGATGTTGATTTTATAAGCAAATCATTTATTATCAAAACACAAAAGGTGGATATCCTTTTAAAGGAAAAAATCGCAAAAAATCAAGAAGAGGTTTTGATTAAATCAAACAGCTTTACAACCAGAGGCGAAAATCTTTTAATAGATCTATCTAAGGAGGAAATTCACCTTCAAAAGGTTAAATCAATTATAAGAGGTATCTAAATGAATAAAAGTGTAATATCTGTATTTATTTTGCTGGCTTTTTTTATTTTTTCCTTTGGGAAGCAGGAAAAAATTATTCCCATTGTGGTTGAAGCTGATAAACTTATATACAAAAAAAAGGAAAGTATCGCCAGATATATAGGAAATGTTGTTATAAAAAGGGGAGATATAACAATAAAATCCCAGGAGCTTGATATCTTTTTAGATAAAAAGAACAAAATAAAAAAAATAGTGGCTAAAGGAGATGTATTTTTTAAAAAGGGAAATGATATAAAAGGAAATGCTGACGAAGCATTTTTGGAAGGAGATAAACTTATCTTAAAGGGAAACGGAAAAATTCAGCAGAAGAATAACATCCTTGAAGGGGATTTAATTGTTATTGATTTAAAAACAGGTAGTGTAGAAGTTAAAGGAAAAAAAGGAAGAGTCCGCACTATCATCTTCCCTGAAGATTAGTTTCAAATAGAAAAATGGGTGCCAAAGAAAAGTATACATACATATATCTGCTTACTGGATCTGTGTTTATTTCTATATCTTTGTTTGAGATACTGCTTGTCCTTGGGCTTTTATACACATATTTTTCCTTTTTAAAAGAAAGAAAATTATCAGGGGTTCTTTCAAAACCTTTGATTCTGTACAGTTTCACCACAGTTATATCAACCCTCCTTTTTAATGTCCAGAAGGTTGTCAAATCTGTGGAAGAGGGGATTTTTCAGCTTATATATTTTTTCCCTGTAAAAG